>JAPHSO010000024.1 GCA_026193675.1 Gammaproteobacteria bacterium
ATCAGTCCGACCAGATTACCCAGCACGATACCGTGTTTATGTCCCAGACCTGAACGGGGTAGAATCATTGCAGCGAGGTCCGAAGAGTCGATATGGATCGCAATGCCGGTGGGTATTAGTTGAGTCTCTCCCGGGACAACGGTAATCGCCTGCTCCAGACATGCACGCAGGTCGAGCCCTGCGGAACCATCTGTTGCATATTCAGGTAGAGGAATTTCGTTGCCCAGTCTTGGATCGAGGATTTTAAGCTGTATCGGGTGCATATCTAAATTCGGTTATTTATTGTTTTGAGAACTGTTTTATCACGAGGGCCATAAGCTGCTCGGCGATCTCACTTTTAGATGCAAGGTCGAGCTGGGTAGCTCCCTTGCGCCAGTAGACCGAGAGCCTATTGTGGTCATGATCAAAGCCGCTGTCTACATCTCCAACAAGATTAGCTGCAATCATGTCGATACCCTTCTGTTCCATCTTGCGCAGGGCATACTCTTCCAGCCTTTCTGTCTCGGCAGCAAAACCGACAGTAAAGGGTGGACTGGGAAGTTGGGCGACACTTTTAAGGATGTCTGGGTTGGGCTCAAGTTTCAGGGTGAGTGATGAATCGGAACGTTTCATCTTTTCTTCGGCCACATCTGCCAGGTGGTAATCGGCCACCGCAGCACAGGCGATAAAGATCTCACCGGGATCGACCATGACCGAGCTGAGCATCTCCTGTGCCGTCTCCACAGGGATGAGATTGATCCCTGGCGGTTGTGCCATCGATACGGGACCGGAGACGAGGCGAACATCGGCCCCCAGCCGCCTTGCTGCGGTGGCTAGAGCGTAACCCATCTTGCCGGAGCTACGGTTGGTGATGTAACGAACAGGGTCGATGGGTTCTCGAGTGGGGCCGGCAGTAATGGTGACCTTTATGCCGCTCAATGGGCCTATCGCGAAGTGATCGTTTAGTGCCTTTAGTAGCTCTGATGGTTCAACCAGACGACCTGCCCCAACCTCACCACAGGCGAGCTCACCCGAAGCGGGGCCAACAATTGTTATGCCACGTTGTGTAAGCAGGGTAATGTTATCCTGAGTCGCATCGGATTCCCACATCTGGCTGTTCATTGCAGGGGCGACCATTAATGGGGCTGATGATGCAAGCAGGGTGGTGCTCAGCAGGTCATCTGCCATACCTTGGGAAATTTTGGCAATGGTGTTGGCGGTTGCCGGTGCCACCAGAATGAGATCTGCCCATCGTGCCAGCTCAATGTGACTCATTTGACTGCCTGGAGTCTCGGTGGCGGCCTGCTCCAGCTCAAATAGATCGGCGTAGACCGGATGTTCCGAGACGATTTGTAGTGTGAGAGGTGTGACAAACTGGCATGCAGAATGGGTCATGATGACGCGCACCTCAGCACCAGATTTAATTAGCTGACGCACCAGCTCCGGGATTTTGTAGGCGGCTATCCCGCCACTGACTGCAAGCAGGATTCGGCGGTTATTGAGATGGTTTACGGTTGTATGGTTTGAGCTCATTGGGCCATTTTACCAGAGGTCGAATCCAAAGAGGGCTATCGGATATGTCATAGAATTTTCAGGGCTTTGAAGATGAGGTGGAATCGGTAACAATAGCGGTGTTGATGGAACAATCATATGGATAGACCGACATGGATAGGAGGTGACAGATGGCAATAACCGATTGGCCTGCCGCAGAGCGGCCCCGTGAGAAGCTGTTGCAGAGAGGAGTGGCTGCGCTCTCCGATGCTGAGTTGCTGGCGATCTTTTTGCGCACGGGGGTGAAGGGGAAGAGTGCGGTCGAGCTGGCGCGGGATCTATTAACGGAGCACGGTAACCTACGTAGCCTGTTAGAGGCGTCGCATAGTGAGTTTTGTAATAGCAGGGGGCTGGGTGATGCAAAATATTGTCAGCTCCACGCCACCCTTGAGATGGCCCAACGCTATCTGGTTCACACGCTTCAACGCGGTGATATCTTTAGCTCCCCGGGAACAGTTGCAAGCTATCTTAAACAGCGTCTGCGTAGTGAGTCACGTGAGCTGTTTCACTGCCTGTTTCTCGATAATAAGAATCGTCTGATTGTCGATGAGACTCTGTTTCTGGGAACCATCGATCAGAGTGTGGTTCACCCAAGAGAGGTGGTGAAGCGGGCGCTTGAGCTGAATGCATCGGCTGTCATCCTCTCACATAACCATCCATCTGGAGTGTGTGATCCCAGTGGTGCCGATATTGAGATTACTCGCAGGCTAAAGGAGGCGCTTGAGCTGGTGGAGATCCGATTGCTCGATCACCTGATTGTTGGTGATCAGGAGGTGCTCTCGCTAGCTGAAAGGGGTCACATTTAAACGAGTGCTAATTGAGCCAGTTTGATCAATGTCGCTTAGTTCAATTTTGTGTCGCGATCTTCTGGTTGAGTAGAGTGATCTGCTTTTTGACATAGCTATTAAGCTTCCTCGAAAGGGTGCCGCTATTTTGTGCCTGCTTGAATGCGGATAGTGCTTCACTCTCCTGGGCATTCTGCTCAAATGAGATCCCCAGACCCATCCACCAGGTACCATTAGTGGGGTTGAGTGTCAGTGCACGCTGATAGTGCTCAATACTCTTTTGGTAGCTCTTTTCGCGCTGATAGAGCGCGGCGGCAAAGGCGTAGAGATCTGCATTGACCACCCCCTGCTGAATGGAGTCTTCAATAATCGCAATGGCAATCGGCAGCTCACCCTGGGACATCCGAATCTGGGCAAGTTTTTGAACATAGATGGGATAGTTGGGAAAGAGTTTAATCCCCTGTTTGATATGTCCTTCCGCCTCAACGGTACGGGCAGAGGCTATCAGTTTATCGATCAGAGACTGGCGGCTTGAATGATGCTCTGGTGCGAGTAAAACTGCCTTTTCCCATAGCACTAGCGCCTGGGCACTTTTGTGTTCCCGCTCCAGTCGATTGGCCTCAAGGTAATACTCTTCGGCCTGTTGGAATGCACTCAGTGGAATGATCCGTTTACTGATCGAATCGAGCCTGTCATCACCGACAGCCGGTTCGATGTTCCGATCATTTTCCGGGCTGTTTTCAGGTAGTTCAGCCTGTTTAACCGCTTCGGAAGTGGGTGGTGAACTCACCATAAACTCTTTGGCGTTTGAGGCACCACCATCAGGATTGAGTACGGTCAGGTGCCAGCGCTCCTCACGGGTACCGGTGGTCAAAGTGATATTGAGCTCTGATGGAGAGATGTAGTTGATGCGATAGCCTTTGAGGGTGACACACTTTGCCGGCCAACAGATGAGTACCTCACTATCGGGATGGAAATTTTTTCCCAAAATGGTCAGTGTCTGTTTCTGCCAGCTCCCCTTAAGTTCTGAAGGGACAAGTCTATTGATCGAGACGGTCGGCAGGTTGGCTTGTTGATCTGCCTGAGTCGCTCTATTAGATTTAGTGGGTGTGGGTTCAACGCTCTGACGAGGTTGTGGGGCGATAATGACCGGTTTTATCGGGTTGGCTCGAACCACTTTTTTAGGTTGGACCACGACCCCTGACGGTTCAGATTGCTCTGATGGCTCTTCTGCTGGGCGGCTATCACCTGCATTGCTCTGTTCAATAAGAGCAGCGATGGTGCTGGGCTCGGCCTGTTTTGTAGTTTGTGGTAGATACTCCTCAACCTGCTGACGGCTGGCGATATCCGCACGGGTGAGCCAGAGTAGATAGATCACGGCGACAAGGAGAGTGATGGATATCAGGGTGAGCAGAATGAGCGGGAGTCGACCACCACGTGGAGAGACTCTATTGCGAGAGATGATGCCATCTTGCCCTTTGATCGCACTCTCTTTGCGCTCTTCGAGGTCTTTTAACATCTGGTTAATGATGCTCATCTGCTCAATATCTCCTCGGCGGATTCATTGTGGGCTTAAAAGTGCCAGAAGCGGGGTTTAAAAGCGCCTTCGGTGTCTCGGATTGCTGCTCTGACCTGTTGAGGGGTGATAACCATCGTTCCCTGACCAAAGCCGAGAATGAGTGATTTATGGGCCAGTATGTTGACCAGTCGGGGGTAGCCGCGGCTTCCTCTCTGCAGCAGTTTGAGAGCCTTGGGATGAAACTGAATTGCGCCACTTGAACCGGCCGTCAACAGACGGTGGCTGATATAGGCGGCAATGCCATGCTGATCGAGAGGCTGTAGTCGATAGGAGAAGGTGATGCGCTGTTTGAGCTGACGGATCGAGTTGTGAGCCAGTTTCTCATCCAGTTCAGGTTGACCAAACAGTACCACCTGCAGCAGCTTTTTCTTTTCGCTCTCAAGGTTGGTCAGCAGACGCATGGTCTCCAGTGTCTCCAGCGGCATCGATTGTGCCTCATCGATACAGAGTAAAACCTGCTTTTTCTGTTCTCCCATACTCTTTTTGATCAGTGCATGGGTGATCTCTTTCATAATCTGATGCTGATCAGTGGTCGCCTTGGTATCGATACCAAGCTCATCGGCAACAGCTCGAATCAGGGATTCAGGGCTGAGCATCGGATTGGGAATGTAGGTGGTGTGAAACCGGTTATCGAGTTCGTTGAGTAGCTTTCTGCAGAGTAGGGTTTTTCCGGTTCCGATCTCGCCAGTCACCTTGATAAAACCCTCTCCCGCGTTGAGTGCGATGGTGAGGGTATTGAGGGCATCTCGGTAGTGCCCATAGGCGAGAAAATATTGTGTATCGGGAGTCAGCGAAAAGGGGAGCTCCCTTAGGCCGTAAAATTCGAGGTACATATTGTCAAGTTGACCAGAGCATTACATATCACGCACGGCATTGGCGCCCTTTCTCAGCTGCTGCTGCCACTGATCTCCAGCTTTATCGATTACGATCGGCTTGAGCAGGATAATGAGTTCACTTTTTACGCGACTCTTTTCAGTGTTGGAGAAAAGCCCTCCAAGCAGAGGGATGTCTCCCAGCCCAGGAACAGATCCACCATTGTCGAGCGTCTTGGTCTGCATTAGACCACCGATAACGACGATCTGACCATTCTTAGCGCGAATAATACTGTCGGTTTCACGCACATTGCTGACCGCCAGCGGGACGGTATAGGAGCCGATGTTTTTGTTCTCTTCAGTGACGGTGCTCACCGATGGATGGACATGCAGCACGATGGTGCCGTCATCATCAATCTGAGGGGTGACATCAAGGGCGACACCAGAGAAGAAGGAGTCGAGTTCAAAGGTTGGAATGGAGGTTGTGGATGTCGCTGTGGAGGTTGTACCCTGGGTAATGCTGGTCACAAAGAACTCATCAGAGCCAACCTTAATCACCGCCTTTTGGTTGTTAATGGTTGAAACGCGTGGGCTCGATAACACCTGGACATCGCCCTGAGTTCCAAGAAGATTGATGAAGGTGCTGAAGTTGGAGTTGGCCAAACCTAGATTAAAATTACCGGATACACCGCCTGATACTGATGAAGCGACAGAGCCCGATGCAACGGTCTGGCTTCCGGTAATTGGTGAGCCACCACCGCCCAGAGCGAGGGTGAGACTGGAGCCACTTGAGCGCTGAATCTCAGCCCAGTTGATCCCCGCCTGGAAGCCGCTGCTTAGTTCAACCTCAAGAATTCGCGCCTCAATAATCACCTGACGCTGCAGGATCTCCTGACTCTGATCGAGGAACTCCTCGACTAGACGTAATTTGCTGGGGCGGGCACGAACCATCACAATTCCGGTCAGTGGATTGATACTCAGTAGTGCATCTTTTTCGTTGCCAATAATAATCTGAAGAGACTTCTCAAGCTCAGTCCAGAAGTTGGTACTCGATTCGGTCGAGATGGAGCTGTTGCCACCACTGGCACCGCCAGTGTTATCGGTATTGCTGCCGCCAGAGGTTGTGGTTGATGAACCGGTTCGGGTCAGCGAGAGATAGTCAACCTGGAAGATTCTGGTCTGAATCTGGTTGGGGAAGACCTCAATAACACGCCCCTTGATGCGATAGTCATAGCCGTGAATATTTCGTACGGTCTGTAACACTTCAGCGACTGTGGTCTCCTTCATCTCCAGTGAGATGTAACCGCCCACCTCGGGATGAACAACCATGTCATAGGGGGTATCTTCTACCAGACTTAAAAAGAAGTCGCGTGCCCGCAGACGACGCGCCTTGATGTCAAAGCGGCGCTCCATATCAACGGATTGGTGTTGGTTATCGGAACCCGATCCTGAGGCAAGAAGCTCAGCCTCGATCTCGGCAGGTGGGCGAGATGAATCTGAGCTGATTCCCTCCTCAACGGCCTGCAGCATGGCGGCGTGAATATCATCTTTTTCTTTGGAGAGATGTTGACTACAACCTCCGATAGAGAGTGCGGCCGTAAGCAAAAGCGCCTTGATGAAGAGTGGTGGCATGATCTGTTCTCTATTCATGGTGATAATCTACTATCTTTTTATCTTTCGAGGTAGAAACTTCAATTTAATCAGCTCTCCACCCCTGCGTAGTCTGACCTGATTGTGCTCAATCGCAATCACTTGAGCGCCTCTAATTTTGTCGCCGACTTTAACCAGCTTGCCGCTGATATTGGCACTGCGTTCATCCTCGCCAATCTGTATCGACTGGATCCACAGGCTAATCTGAGGGGAGGATTTAGTCGCGGCCTTAGCGCCACTGCCGGTGTTAGTGCTTTTCACTATTGACTGATCATCAGGGCGCATCGGATCGACCTGTTCTGCAGCATCAGCGCTGAATGGAATGGCCAGTAACATGCAAAGGAATGTGAGATGCTTAGACACCGATTAATCCCTCATCAAGGCTAATAGTATGGATCACCAAAGAGATGCCAACGGTTGGATACTCGAGTGTGGTCATATCGATCTCATCCCAGCGGAAACTCCATTGCAGCGACTCTAACTCTTTCAAATAGGCGAGTGTGTCGAGATAGCTTCCCTCAAAGCGAAGTTTAAAGCTGTGTCGATAGATGCTTTGGGTTGGCGCCCCCTCTATGATAGCTGTTGTCTCCTCGCCCTCAGTCGCAACCTGTTGCAGCAGAGGCTCTGCGGGCAGGCTATCGATTGAAATAAATCTGAGACTCTTTTGACGCTGTAGCAGATTCTCCAGAGCCAGTGCCATCTTCTCTGGTGGAATAAGTCCCGCAACGGCCTCTTCAATCTGATCACTTGACTCTTTTATCTCAAGATCGAGCTGGGCTAACTGCTGTCGTTCGGATTGATTGGGATCAGAGCGATAGCGATTAATGATACTGAGCGCCTGCCCCTCTAGCCGGCTGTTCTCGGCCTGAATGGACTGAATCTGATCCAGCAAACTTTTCTGTTTTAGCTCTAATGGGCTGAGCAGCAGATAGTCGACAGCGGTGAACAGGGAAAATGAGATTGCCAAAAAGAGTATCGCACGTTCACGCAGAGAGAGAGCATCTATCTTCTCCTGTAACTGAGCAATGAGCTGCTTCAATTTTTCCATGATTAGCGCATCCTCTCCTCAAGAATCTGCTCGGGACTCTTCACATCCCATTTCTGAGTTCCCAGCCGACGACCGCCTGCGCTGGCTGGAATGGTTCCATTCTCTGACCCCGGTTTCAGTGCCGTCTCCAGAGTAAAGTTGATCAGATCACTTTGGGCAGCCATCTTATCGGTAGCGGGGCGCTCAATTGAGAGACGGTGGAATGAGGTCCCCTCAAAAATATCTTCATTGCTCAGTTTTTGAATATAGTAGGGAACCCGTTCAGAGAGCGTGGTTGAGCCGCGGAGTCTAATCTCGCCACCGCCACGCAGGATAGTGATCTGATTGAGCCACAGATCGGCAACATCCTGTCGAGAAAGTCCCGCCAGGTGTTCTGAAAAGCCACCCTCTATCCCATTGATTTGAGAGGCGAGCGTGGTTGTGATCTCGTTCAGGAAGGCCAGGCGCTGTTTGGCATTGGCGATCTTGACCGCGAGCTGAGGATCGCGACTCTTTTGCGGGTACTGAGCTGAGAGCTGGTTTATCCGGTTGTTGTTTTCGTCACGTTGTTTGATGGTTTGTGTGAGTTGGCTCTGCAGCGACTCACCCTGCCATAGGGTAAAAGCAAACAGAACAGCTAGCCCAATCAGAACCAGCAGGTTTCCAATGAGCAGTGTTTTGGCTGAGAAGATCTTACGCTCTTTACGGAAGATCGGTTGATAGAGATTGATCTGCTGCATCATAGCGAGACACTCTCCTCTCTCAGCGCCAAACCGATGGCATCAATACATTGTGCCTGTAGTTTATCGCTCATGGTTCCTTCAATATCGAGAAAGACATTGAGATCGAGCATACGTACGGCAGTGCCTAACGTGCTTGAGAAATAGGGGATGATTCCAGGTACCGACTCCTCCATAGGGGCGATGATAACCCCGGAGACCGGTGGCATGGAGAAGTTACTTTCGTAATAGTCGAGAGAACGCTGCAGCTCCAGCGTGATGGCATCAAGCAGCCCCTGTACCTCAAATGGTAGGCCGTTATCATCTTCTAGCGAAAGTTCGTCCTGTCTCTTATGCTCAGCGATAAGTTGCACGATCCGCTGCAGCCCGACATCAATATGACGAGTCAGATAGAGGTTCTTGTTGCGACTGATTGTCACCAGTGAGCTATGTTGACCGATGCTCAACAGGGCAACACCATTGCTATCTTCGGGGAGCAGGGCGGCAATATTGCGTTGAGCCAATTCGGGAATATCGATGACATCAAGATTTATATCGTGCTTCTCGAAGCGATCAATATGTGCCTGAGTGGTGCTGATTCGTGAGACCACCACATACATCATCTTTTGGCGTCCTCGATTCTCCTGTTCAGGAATATCGAAGACATCGATGACGGCATCATCAATATGGAAGTCGATCAGATCTTTTATCTGCCAGCGGATCGCCGCACGAAGTTCGGTGGGATCAACCGCAGGGGCCTCTACCATTAATAGCGAGAAGTTTTCGCTCGCGAAGAGGCTGCAGCAGCGCCCGTCATTAAAGTCGTGTGCGTCACTCAGTTCGATCAACTTCTGCTGCTGCTCCTCTTCAGTATCGGCTGGTGTAAACAGGCAGGTGAGAAGTTGTGGAGGGCTATCGGCTTTACGCTGGATCTGGGCGATGGCAATGCCGCCCCTTTTTATGGAGACTCCTGTCTGTAGGTCGCTTTTTCGGCGACCTGTTGATAAACCTAGTTTCTCTAACAGTGAGGATAAGAAATGGGCCACAGAGGTAGGAGATGCCTTATTAATTAATATTGAGTGGGATACTACTGTGAAATAGCTGTTGAATCAACTTTCAATTTGTTTTCTAACTCTATGATAAAAAAAGAGAAACACCTTGATTTTGTTAAAGCCATCCTATTTCAGTTTTAAAACTTGGAATTGGTTCACAGATATTTTAAATCGTTATATTTATCAGTTGGTTAGAAGCGTCTCCAGGAATATTTCGCTTACCAGAACAGGCTGGTCATTGAGTTTAAATAGTGAACGGCGTCCCCAGTTGATCTCTTCGTGCCCTTCAAAACGATGCAGGATTAAGCTCAATGGGGGAGCTGAGGTGGGCAGTTGGCTCACCTCAATGTCGCTGCGTTCCAGGTGGGGATCGGCAAACAGGAATGCCCCCAGAGGTCTATTTTTCAGGTGGCGTAGCCGACGCAGAGGGCCACGTAACGTTGATAGCGGGATGATGGTACGTGCGACAACCCATGGGGTTTCATCACAAAGTAGCAGCACCTGGCGGATTCGGGCCCAACGGCGCAGCCCCATACCCAGTCGACGGATCTCGTTGGCCTGGGGCTGGCACACCTCTTCACTCAAAACCTCTACCGAGAAACGACCCCTGCAGCGTTGCTGTAGACGTTTGGTGAGGGAATTTTCGTCAAATAGCCAGCTATTCCACCGACCTGGAAGCATGTTGTGACGCAATTGGTGGCGGGATCTCCAGCGTTGTCTGGTGGTGACGTTATGGACTCTATTGATGGCTGGATTCATAGGGGAGGGATTATAGAGCGCTTTAAGCACTACGTCCTATCTGCTGCAATTTAAACGCTCTTGTAATTTTCAGCTTCGCTGCCGAGCCAACGCTCGATGAGTCGAGCGCTATTTTCGGGCCACAGCTGGATAAACTCATCTGCGAGTGGATTGATCTGCTCAAGCCACTGTTGGTCGCGCATAATATCGGCAATTCGGTAGGAGACGATACCGGTCTGTCTGGTACCAAGAATCTCCCCAGGCCCCCTGATCTCCAGGTCGCGTTGGGCGATGACAAAACCGTCGTTACTTTCACGCATCACCTCAAGACGATCCTGCCCGTTTGCGCTTAGCGGACCTTTATAGAGCAGTAGGCAGTGACTCTGATCTTTGCCCCTGCCCACCCTGCCGCGCAGTTGATGGAGCTGGGCCAGGCCAAGACGCTCACTGTTTTCAATAACCATCAGGGTGGCGTTAGGCACATCGACACCCACCTCAATCACTGTGGTTGCCACCAGCAGTTGGATTAAACCGGCCTTGAACTGGCCCATTACCCGCTCTTTCAGTTCACTCTTCATACGGCCATGAATCAGACCAACCTTCAATTCTGGTAGTTGCTGTTGTAGCTGCTCATAGGTCAACTCTGCCGCCTGACACTGCAGCTGCTCAGACTCCTCAACGAGTGGGCAGACCCAGTAGCTCTGACGTCCCTCACTACATGCCGCCCGGATGCGCTCGATCACCTCAATGCGGCGCTCCTCTTTGAGCACCACGGTCTTGATCGGTTGTCGCCCTTTGGGGAGTTCATCGATGATGGATAGATCCAGATCGGCATAGGCGGTCATCGCCAGGGTGCGTGGGATCGGTGTGGCGGTCATCACCAGTTGGTGAGCCCTCGCTTCGTTGGCTTGGTGGCTATCACCTTTCTGCAGCAGAGCAAGGCGCTGATGGACGCCGAAGCGGTGCTGCTCGTCGATAATGGAGAGTCCCAGGCGAGCAAATTCCACACCATCCTGAAACAGGGCGTGAGTCCCCACCACCAGTTGTGCCTCGCCCTCTGCTATCTGTCTCAACAGTTCTCGTCGTTCTGCGGCACCCTTTTTTCCGGTGAGGATCACGGTGTTGATCCCCAGAGGCTCAAGCCAATCGCGGAGGCTCTGGATATGCTGGTTTGCCAATAGCTCGGTGGGGGCCATCACCGCACACTGAAATCCCGCATTGATGGTCTGCAGAGCGGCAGCGGCGGCAACGACCGTCTTTCCGGAGCCGACATCGCCCTGTATGAGTCGCTGCATGGGGATGTCTCGGTTCAGGTCGGACTCAATTTCGCTAATCACCCGCTGTTGTGCATCGGTGAGGGTGAAAGGCAGTTGCTGTATAAATCTACCGTGCAGCTCAGGGGCAGGTTCGATGACAACCGCTGGATTGGTTTGAGCCTGCGCCCTGAGCTGTCGAATGGCGATCTGATGGGCCAGTAACTCTTCAAAGATCAATCGCTTCTGGGCAGGATGGCTGCGCTCGATAAGCTGTTCTACCGAGACTTCAGGGCCAGGTTGATGGATCTCCCTTAGCGCCTCGACAAGGGGTGGTAGCGCAAATCGATCGATAACCGATGGGGGTAACAGCTCATCAATAACCACGCCACGTTCAAGTAGTTGCAATGCCTGCTGACTAAACTGCCGGAGACGTTGTTGATTGAGTCCCTCGGTGGTCGGGTAGATTGGGGTCAGGGTCGTTTGTAGCGGCAGCGGCTCATCTTCAGAGATCGGTTGATACTCGGGATGGGCCATCTCAACCCCCGCTTGAGTGAAACGCACGGCACCGAAACAGCGCACCCATCTGCCGCTGCTCAGGGCGCTCTGTTGCCCCTTGTTGAAGTGAAAAAAACGTAACAGCAGAAAGCCGCTGCCATCACCAACGGTGACCACGAGTGTGCGGCGTCGCCCAAAGCGGATCTGGCTTGTGAGAATCTCCCCCTCAATCACCACATCTCTTCCCGGAACCAGTTGCCCGATCGGGGTGATGTGGGTGCGATCCTGATAGCGTAGCGGGAGATGAAACAGCAGGTCGGAAATTTGGGTGATACCGATCCTGGCAAGTTTGGTCGCAATTGCCGGCCCGACACCCTTAAGCCTGGTGATCTCGGAGATCAATTGCGTCAAAAATGTTGGTTAGGAAAAAGGGAGGTGATGGACTTCAAGCTGCCGATTGATTAGCCATCAAGCTCCATGACGCCATCCATCTCGACCTCTGCACCTTTGGGGAGTGAGGCGACACCGATTGCTGCGCGAGCGGGATAGGGTTGCTGGAAATACTCTGCCATCACACTATTTACCAGGGGGAAGTGGCTTAAATCGGTCAGGAATATGTTGAGTTTAGCGATACTGGCGAGGGTGCCGCCGCTTGCTGCAGCAACCGCAGAGAGGTTATCAAACACGCGTCGGATCTGCGCCTCCATATCGCCTTCAACCAGCTCCATGGTCTCCGGAATTAGTGGAATTTGGCCCGAAAGGTAGACGGTTGAGCCCACCTTAACCGCCTGCGAATAGGTGCCGATGGCCTGAGGTGCCTTGTCGGTGTGAATAATCTCTCTACTCATCTTCTTCTCCTCATTGAAATTGATTGTTGGGTGGTTGCCGAATCTGTTTATTGTGAACGGTAGATGCGCATCACATCCTTAATGGTGCGTAGACGTTTGATCACCCGTGCAAGGTGGACCCGGTTCTGAACTGCGATAGTCAGATTAATGGTGGTGTTGATACCGTCTGAGTCATTCAGGGAGATGTTGTCGATGTTGGAGCCCATATCGGCAACAGCGGCAGCAACGGTGGCGAGAACGCCGCGTTGGTTCTCAACCTCTACACGCAGGTCAACCAGGAAGTCACCCTCGGTATCCTCCTCCCAGTTGACCGAGATCCACTTATGGGGGTGCTTCTGGAATTCAGCGACATTCTTGCAGTTTTGAGTATGAACAACGATACCTCGCCCGGCAGTGAGGAATCCAAAGATGGGATCTCCCGGAATCGGACGGCAACACTTGGCATATTTGACGACACTCCCTTCGGTTCCCCTAATCGATAGCAGTGATGGGTGATCATCATCTTCATTCAGTAGAGCCTGATCATCATGCTCCTGGGCAAGACTACGGGCGACAAGTGGTGCAACGCGATTGCCGACACCAATTTCGGCAAAAAGATCGTCGGGAGATTTGAGATCGAGCTGTTTTAACAGAGGTTCATAGCGCTCCTCTGAGATCGAACTGAGGGTCCGATCAAGCTTAGCGAGGGCTGATTCAAGTAGGCGCCTGCCAAGACCGACAGCATCACCGTGTTGCATCGTCTTCAAATGGTTGCGGATATTGGTGCGCGCGCGGGCGGTGGTTACAAAGTTGAGCCATGCCGGATTGGGCTGGGCATGCTTGTGAGTAATCACCTTCACATTTTGACCATTTCTGAGAATGGTGTGAAGTGGCGCAGGACGACCATCGATGCGTGCGGCGGTGCAGTTATCACCAATCTGGGTATGTACTGCATAGGCGAAGTCGATAACGGTCGCGCCACTTGGCAGAGCCATGATCTCCCCCTTGGGAGTGAAGACGTAGACCTCATCGGGGAAGAGATCGACCTTGACGCTCTCCAGAAATTCTAGAGAGTTGCCCGCTTTCTGCTGCATCTCCAGTAGGCCATGCAACCACTCTCGGGCGCGGGACTCGGCGATGTTGTCACCATTATCATCTCCCGATTTGTAGAGCCAGTGAGAGGCGATGCCCGCCTCAGCAACCCGGTCCATATCACGAGTTCTGATTTGCACCTCTATCGGAAAACCATAGCGGCTCTGCATCGCAGTGTGTAGAGATTGGTAACCATTGGCCTTGGGGATGGCGATGTAATCCTTGAACTTACCGGGAATCGGTTTGAACAGATTGTGGATGATACCCAGGGTGCGATAGCAGCTATCGACACTATCGACCACAATCCTGAAACCAAAGATGTCGGTGATCTCACTGAACGAGAGGTTTTTGTGGCGCATCTTCTGATAGACGCTGTAGAGATGTTTCTCTCGTCCGAACACCTCAGCGATGACGCCATCATGCTCAAGCCGTTTATTGATCCGTTTGAGTAGCTTCTCCATCAACTCACGACGATTACCACAGACCTTGCGCATCGCCTCCTTCAGGATGCGGTGACGCAGTGGATGGTAGGCGGCAAAACCGAGCTCCTCCAGATCGAGACGTACTCGATTGATGCCGAGGCGGAGCGCGATGGGCGCATAGATCTCAAGCGTCTCCGCAGCAATTCGGCGACGCTTTTCGGGACGCATTACCGTCAAGGTACGCATATTGTGCAGGCGATCGGCCAGCTTAATCAGGATCACCCGGATATCTTTGACCATCGCCAGGATCATCTTGCGGAAGCTCTCGGCCTGCGCCTCGGCCTTACTGACCGACTGGATATTGGTCAGTTTACTGACACCGTCAACTAGATAGGCCACCTCATCACCAAACTTCTCGGCGAGCTGATCGCGGGCGGTGGGGGTGTCTTCAATGACATCATGCAGGATTGCTGCGGCGATCGATTTATGATCAAGGCGCATCTCGGCCAGGATCCTGGCGACGGCAATGGGGTGGTAGATATAGGGTTCACCACTCAGACGACGTTGGCCTTCGTGAGCTTCTGCGCCAAAGAGATAGGCGCGATAGACCTCAGCGACCTGATCTTCATCGAGATAGGTCTCCAGGATGGCGCAGAGGTCGCTGATTAAAAACACGGGTATGAAAAACAGTCTACGTAAAGTGAGTTACGTCAATATCGCTATTTTTGCAGAGCTCCGCAAGAACTATTCTCTTGCGGAGTGTGGGAGGGTTAAGCGCTCTCTTGAGCAGACTCTTCCTCAGTTGCACTCTCATCAATGATCTGAGGCTTGTCTGACTCATTGAGAATATCTTTACTGACCAGACCATCGGCAATTTCACGCAGGGCCATTACGGTCGGTTTATCGTTTTCCCAGTCAAGCTGTGGATCGCTACCGTTGGCAAGTTGACGTGCGCGTTTGGTGGCAACCATAACGAGCTGGAAGCGGTTGTCCATATGTTCAAGGCAATCTTCTACGGTGACGCGAGCCATTTGTTACTCCAAAATTACAGATAAAGTATCGGGGGATCCGATCAAGAACCGGCGATTCTAACTAAAAGCTTCGCTTCACGCTAGTAGATCGCTGATCATATCCTTAAACAGGTTCGCCTGGCGCGCGGTTCTCAGACGCTGAATCACAATCAACTCACTCAGCTCATCCAGGGCCGCCGTAAAGTCATCATTAATAATCAGGTAGTCTGATTCAGCATAGTGGCTACTTTCACTCACTGCATCGCGCATACGGCGCTCAATGATCTCATCACTATCCTGTCCTCGTCCCTGTAGACGTTCGCGTAGCGCCTCACGTGATGGGGGCAGTATGAAGATGGAGATGGCGTCAGGCATCAACTCACGCACCTGACGAGCACCCTGCCAGTCAATCTCCAGGATCACATCGAGCCCTTGAAACAGTTGTGCCTCAATGCTCTCCTGGGCGGTACCGTAGAAGTTGTCGAAGACTTCGGCATGTTCCAGAAATGCCCCGCGTTCCACCATCTTGAGGAACTCAGTGCTATCGATGAAGTGGTAGTCTACACCGTTGACTTCACCAGGGCGCATCGCTCTGGTGGTGTGTGAAGTCGATACGGTCAGGTTCTCAACACTGTCGATGAGCGCCTTAACCAGACTGGTCTTGCCTGCGCCGGAGGGGGCGGAGATGATAAATAGTTGGCCTTTTTTCATAGTGATATCTTACTCTATATTCTGGATCTGCTCACGCATCTGCTCAATCAGTACCTTCAGCTCAACGGAGGCCTGGGTGGTTTCAATATCGGCAGACTTTGAGCCGAGGGTGTTGGCTTCACGATTGAGCTCCTGCATCAGGAAGTCGAGCCGTCTGCCGACCGGCTTACTCTGTTCAAGTATCTTGCGGATCTCACCGAGATGGGTCTCCAGGCGATCAAGCTCCTCATCGACGTCGAGGCGCTGGGCCAGCATAACCATCTCCTGCTCCAGGCGGTTGCCGTCGGCAGCATCTGTTTGAGTCATTTCGGCAAGCCGTTTCTCTAACCGATTGCGACTCAACTCGAGGACTTCGGGCAGACGTGTTTTCACATGCTCGATCACCTCCTCCATCGCACTACAACGCTGCAGGATAATCTGTCTAAGCTTGTCACCTTCGCTCTCACGCATCTCAATCAGATCGGTGATGGCCCCTTCGAGTAGTTCAGTGGCTGTGGCGAGAATTTGTGCCTCATCTATGGGGGCACTATTGATGACGCCGGGCCATCTGAGTAGATTGAGTGACGAGACCTGAGCCGGTTCATAGAGAATGCCGTCGATGACTCGAGTCGCCTCGACAATCTGTTTGACCAGGGTCTCGTTAATGGTCAGTTTCTCTTCACGAATTTGTGGTGGTGCATAACGCATGGTGCAGTCGATCTTGCCTCGGTTGAGGCGTTCTCCCAATAGCGATCTTATTTTGGGTTCGAAAGCTCGCAGCTCATCGGGCAGGCGTGGATTGATCTCCAGATAGCGGTGGTTCACCGCTCGTAGTTCCAGAGTGATGTCACCAAAAGGAGTGTTGCACTCCTGACGTGAAAATGCAGTCATACTTCTAATCATGGTTTGAAAACTCTGCTCAGGTATAATAATTTGGTATGTTAAACCTTATTCTCAATTAGTCCAATTTGGCAGCCCGTTAAGAAGAAATTAACCCCAGAGTCAAAATCACCTCCCTATGAATGACACCACCGTAAAAGATGCGCTAGCGAACGGATTTAAGATAGATCGCTATACCATTACCAAGAAAATTGGTGGTGGCGGTTTCAGTATTGTCTATCTGGCCGTTGATAGTGATAGCGGGGTTGAGGTGGTGATCAAGGAGTTTATGCCTCGCAAGCTCGCTTACAGGGCTGCAGATGGTTCCGTTCAGATCAGAGAAGATGCCAATGGTGATGCCTTCTCCCATGGTCGTCGCCTCTTTTTTCAGGAGGCCAATTTTCTTGCGAATCTAAAGCATCACAACATCGTCAATGTGATCAACTTCTTCCGGGCCAACGGTACGGTCTATATGGTGATGGACTATCAGCGCGGGGTGACACTTCAGGAGTACATCGCACGGCGTGATGGTGGCTTGAGTGAAGATCTGATTCAGACGGTGTTTCGACCGCTTCTGGATGGACTGAAGGAGATCCACGAGCGAGGGCTGTTGCACCTGGATCTCAAACCGGGAAATATCTATCTGCGCCCGGGAGCCGATCCGGTGCTGCTCGATTTTGGGGCGGTTCACGAGATGAAACAGACACGCCAATATCAGCCGGGACAGGTGTTGACGCCAGGATTTTCTCCCTATGAGCAGGCGCAACGTGGTGGTTACGTTGGGCCATGGAGTGATATCTATTCTATGGGGGCGACGATGCGTGCCTGCATCTCCGGTAGTGCACCGCCACCTGCCGATGAGCGACGCATGGAGGATAAGATGAAACCCGCCGCCAAGGAGTATCGGCGCAAATACTCTCAGGCGCTGCTGCAGGCGATCGATTGGGCCATGGAGGTCGATCCGACCTTGCGTCCCCAAAGTGTTGATCAGCTACTGGAGGCGATGGACAAAGATGTGGCTGAAGATGCCCCCAGTTTTACAGAGTCAGTTTTAGATAAGCTCAATACCAAAATTCAAATGCCCTGGGGCTCCAAGGACTAGGCGGGGATAATTCGATGAAATTCCATATCGCACAGGCCAATCGCCTCGGAAATCGCAACACCAATCAGGATCGTTTTGAGATCATTGAGAGCGATGGCTCTGCATTAATGGTTTTAGCCGACGGGATGGGGGGCCGCCCTTATGGTGAATTTGCATCTCAGTTGGTCGTCGATATTGCTCGCCATCTCTATCGTGAGACCGGTGGTTTTATTGAGGATGAGAGAGACTTTCTTGAATCGGTAATCAGTAACGCCCACGACTCGATTTTAGAGTTGGCCGAGATAGAGAATATGGAACGTACGCCGGGAACAACCGTGGTACTGGCGCTGCTACAGGATGACCATGTCTGTTTGGCGCATGTGGGGGACAGCCGTTTCTACCTGTTACGAAATGGTGAGGTGTTGGAGCGTACCAAGGATCATTCGCAGGTTGAGGAGCTCTATCGAAAAGGAAAAATCACCCAGCGGCAGGTGAGAAATCATCCCAATCTCAATCAGATTACCCGTTGCGTGGGGTGTCAGGATGAGATTCCAGAGATCGAATTTAGTGACCCGATCCCGTTGGACCGGGGGGATATTGCCCTGCTCTGTTCGGATGGGCTATGGGGATCATTTGAGGATGAAGAGATTGCTGAGCATATGGGAGTTGAGGAGCTACCTCTCAGTGAGCTGACGCAACGTCTCGCCTCAATGGCTGAGCAGAGCAGCTACCCAAACTCAGATAATGTCAGTGTGATTACCCTCAAGATCGATGCGCTTCAGAGAAGCAGAAAACCTGATGAGGTTCGTACAAAAAGTGACAAGCAGGATGGTGGCGGTAAGTTGCCACTCGAGTCTGCCATTGAACAGCTGCAGCAGGTGATGGCTGAGTACGAAGACGAGATCAAATCGAAGCGCTAATCTTTAACTGCTCTTCATTCCCAATACCGATAATTTTAACCAGGAGATTTTATGCGCCCCAGTGGTCGTCAGCCCGATGAGCTTCGCTCTATCAAAATTACCCGAAATTACACCAAGCATGCCGAGGGTTCAGTATTGATTGAGTTTGGCGATACCAAGGTGATCTGTACTGCGACGGTTGAGGAGCGGGTACCCCATTTTATGAAAGGCAAGGGCGAAGGCTGGATCACCGCCGAGTATGGGATGCTGCCGCGCGCTACCGGGATGCGAACTCGACGCGAGGCCTCAAACGGTAAGCAGGGTGGCCGCACGATGGAGATTCAACGTCTGATCGGTCGTTCATTGCGGGCTGTCGTTGATCTGAAGGCGCTCGGTGAACGGACAGTTACCGTCGACTGTGATGTGATTCAGGCCGATGGTGGAACCCGCACCGCATCGATCACTGGTGGTTTTGTGGCACTGGCTGATGCAGTGAATCATCTGATTGAAAAAAAGCGCATTAAAAAGAGTCCGCTGCATGGTCAGATCGCCTCAATCTCAGTGGGTATCTTTGAAGGGAGAGCGGTGCTCGATCTCGACTACGCCGAAGATTCCAATGCCGAAACAGATATGAATGTGGTGATGAATGATGGTGGTGCCTTTATTGAGGTACAGGGGACCGCTGAGGGACACGCCTTCCGCCGTGATGAACTGGATGCAATGCTTGAGCTTGCTGAAAAGGGAATTGCTGATCTGATCTCACACCAGTCTGAAGCCTTGAATCGCTAATCTCCAGGAGAAAAATTATGCAGAAAATCGTATTGGCCAGTGGCAACAAAGGCAAAGTTCGCGAGATTAATGAGCTGCTTGCAGGTTCAGATTTTGAGGTGATTCCCCAGACAGAACTGGGTGTTGAGGAGGTCGAGGAGACCGGTCTTACATTTGTAGAGAATGCCATTCTTAAGGCGCGTGCTGCTGCTGAGCAGACCGGTCTGCCGGCAATTGCGGATGACTCGGGACTGGAGGTCGATTTTCTCAATGGCGCGCCAGGTATCTACTCAGCACGTTATGCCGGGGTGGGCTCTAGTGATCAGGAGAATCTTGAGAAGCTGCTAGAGGCGCTGGATGGGGTCGATGCTTCTCAGCGCTCAGCCCGCTTTCAATGTCTGATGGTCTTTATGCGGCATGGCAGCGATCCCACCCCGATTATCTGTCAGGGTAGCTGGGAGGGTTCAATCATCACTGCGCCACAGGGTGAAAATGGTTTTGGTTATGATCCGGTATTCTGGGTGGCAGAACACAACTGTAGCGCTGCGGAACTAAACTCAGATGTGAAGAATGGTATGAGTCATCGCGGAAAAGCGTTACAGCAGATGAAGCTGGCTCTCAAGTAATCTGTCTCAGATTACCGACAGAAATACTGTGGAGTCACTGCCACCACTTTCGCTCTATATCCACTATCCATGGTGTCTCCGTAAGTGTCCCTATTGCGACTTTAATTCTCACACCCTGAAACAGGAGAGTTCACAGCAACGCTATCTCCAAGCGTTGATCGATGATCTCTCTGCAGATCTTCCCGCTGTTTGGGGACGCCCAATTGAGTCGATCTTCTTTGGTGGCGGAACCCCAAGTTTGATTGAGCCAGAGCTGCTCGCCGATTTCATTTCACAACTACGTGCCCTGCTCAATCTGAAAGCTGATACCGAGATCACGCTTGAGGCCAATCCTGGTACAGCTGAACAGCAGCGCTTTCATGCCTTTCGTGATGCCGGAATTAATCGTCTTTCGATCGGCATTCAGAGCTTTGAGGATCACAAGCTCACTGCACTGGGCAGGATCCACAGTGGTCAGGAGGCGGTCGAGGCGGTGGAGATGGCCCGACAGGCGGGATTCAATTCAATTAATCTCGACCTGATGTTTGGACTGCCCGGACAATCTCTTGATGAAGCGGCCAATGATCTGACTCAGGCAATATCGCTAAAACCTGATCACATCTCCTACTATCAGCTGACCATTGAGCCCAATACGGTATTTGCCCATGCCCCCCCAGTCTGTCCGGATGACGATGCGCTCTGGCAGATGCAGCAGCAGGGCATAGAGAAACTCGCCAACAGTGGCTTTATACGTTACGAAGTGTCGGCCTATGCCCAGGAGGGAGAGCAGTGTCGCCACAATCTGAACTACTGGCACTTTGGGGACTACCTCGGTATCGGTGCCGGCGCGCATGGCAAAATCAGTTCACCGCAACCATTCAGGGTTGAACGTTTATGGAAACAGCGTCATCCTGATGAGTACATTGGGAGCTCTCAAGGTGCTCAAAGAGTCTCTGGTCGTCGCAGCCTTTCCAGGGAAGATATGATTCTGGAGTTTATGATGAATACCCTGCGCCTGAACGATGGTTTCGATGAGTCTCTGTTTGAGTTACACACCGGCCTGTCGCTGGATGAGATCTCCAGGCCGCTCGCATCAGCGATTGAGAAGGGGATGATCAGGCGTGATGGTGGTAGGATAATCCCAACAGATCGCGGTATCGATTATCTCAACGATCTACTGCAGCTCTTTGCCGGAGATTGATCTCCACCACTCTCTGATGGGTCTGAGCTGAGCAGTTGTCGAGTAGATACCCTTTATTAAATCACCTGTTTTTGGGGCTCATTAAATGTCAGAAGGTCTGATTGTTTCGGTCATTATCAACTTCCTGGTTGCGTTTTATATGATCTATATCTTTCCCCGCAACCTGGCGAAGAAACTGCCACAGATGCCACCCGCCTTTAAATTTTTGCACCGTGCAGTGCCAATATTTGGCAAGCTCATTATTGTGGTGACGCTCTTTCTTATCGCCTGGGAGCTGCTTGAGCAGGAGCCATTTCTGTAGTGGCTGAGGCGGTGCGGATTGGGATCGATCTGGGGGGGACCAAAATTGAGGCCATTGCCCTCAATTCCGATGGTGAGGAGCTCTTCCGTCGGCGTATCCCAACACCACAGGGAGATTATCGAGCCACAGTGTCGGCTGTGGTGGCGCTGGTTACTGAGGTCGAAACTGAACTTGGGTTAGAGGGTGAGAGTCGAGTTGGGATCGGTATTCCAGGTACGATCTCTTCAGCCTCTGGATTGGTTAAAAATGCCAACTCCACCTGTCTGATTGGAGAGCCGTTACAGCAGGATCTGGAGCGTGAGCTTTCACGCCAGCTAACCATCACCAATGATGCCAACTGTTTTGCAATGTCGGAGGCGACCGATGGTGCCGCGGCGGGCAAGTCAGCAGTTTTTGGGGTGATTCTGGGAACAGGTGTGGGTGGCGGTATTGTCGTCAATGGCCAGGTGTTGACCGGCCTCAACGCCATCGCCGGAGAGTGGGGGCATAATCCACTGCCATGGCCGAGCGGTATCGAAGTGGATGATAACTATATTCCTGACTGCTATTGTGGGCGCTCTGGTTGTATCGAGAGCTATCTATCGGGACCTGCACTTGTTCGGGATTTTCAGCGGGTGGGTGGTTACTCTGGATGGGATGTTGAACAAATTGTAGTTGCAGCTCAGGAGGGCAACGAGTTGGCAGAATCGACACTGCAACGCTATGAAGAGCGTCTTGCGAGAGGATTGGCGAGTGTGATCAACATTCTTGACCCCGATGTGGTTGTGCTTGGGGGGGGACTCTCCAATATCCAGCGACTCTACCAAAATGTGCCCCAAATCTGGGCTCGATATATCTTCTCCGATCAAGTCGATACTCTGCTGGTTGCCCCAAAGTTTGGAGACTCTAGTGGGGTACGGGGTGCGGCATGGTTATGAGAGTTTTTCTGAAGATAGTGATGCTCTCAATGCTGTTAGGGGTGAGCGCAGCCACTCATGCCTCTTTTGATCTAGAGGATGCCTACGATCCTGCTCTCGACAAGGCGTTTAGCGATGACTTTGCCCCAGCGTTTGATGACCAGCCCGACATCAGTTTTCGTGACGATCATCCCTCCTGGTTTATGGATACCTTTCTGGAATTGGAGGATGATCTCAATACCGCAGTGAGATTTAAAAAGCGGGGACTGATGCTCTATTTTGGGCAGGTCGCCTGTGCCTACTGTAAAGCGCTTATGGAGCGTAATTTTGGTAAACGCGAGATTGCACTCTATACCCGCAAACACTTTGATGCGATCGCCATCAATATTCATGGTGAAAAGAGTGTGACCGACTTTGATGGGGTGGAATACACCGAGCGCAGCTTCTCAGAGAAGTTGGGGGTTAACTTTACGCCGACCCTCATTTTTTATGATGAAACCGGCAAGCAGGTGTTTCGCCTTAATGGCTATCAGCCCCCCTATAAGTTTCAGGCGATTCTGGAGTATGTGGCAGATGCCCATTATCGAGACGAGAGCCTGCATGACTACATGGCGCGAGGTGAACAGGGGGTCGACTTTGAAGAGGGGGCACTCAATGAGGCCGACTTCTTCTCTCCCCCGCCCCATGCATTTGATCGCACCCGTTTTTCCGCGTCGAGACCTTTGGCCATCTTCTTTGAAGAGGGCAAGTGTCATGCCTGTGATGTGTTGCACTCCAACCCCCTGGCCAATGAGACGATACTCAAGCAGTTAGAAGGATTTGATACCGCTCAGCTCAATATTCATGACACCACACCACTGCTGACCCCCACAGGTCAGCGGACTACGGTGAGAGATTGGGTGCGTGAGCTGGGACTTTTCTATGCCCCCACCATCATCTTCTTTGATGAACATGGACAAGAGATCATTCGAATCGATTCTGTGGTCGGCTTCCGACGTCTGCGAGGTGTTCTCTCCTATATTCAGAGTGGTACCTACCGAAGGGGTGCCTCCTTCCAGAAATATCGTCGTGATGAATGGCTAAAAAGTTTGAAATAGCGGCACTGGTCGAGTTGATGGCCCGCCTGCGTGATCCCAATGGCGGCTGCCCCTGGGATCTGGAGCAGAATTTTGCCAGCGTTGCCCCATACACCATAGAAGAGGCCTATGAGGTGGCCGATGCTATTGAGCGTGGTGAGTTGGATGAGCTCAAGGGGGAGTTGGGAGACCTGCTGTTTCAGGTGGTCTTTCATGCGCGCATGGCTGAAGAGGAGGGGCTCTTCAACTTTGATGATGTGGTTGAAGCTGTGGTGACCAAGATGACTCGCCGTCATCCTCATGTCTTCGGTGATGAGTGTGTCGCCGATGTGGCTGAACAGAGTGAGGCTTGGGAGCGGCTTAAGCGTGAAGAGCAGGCCACCAAAATCTCGGCCAAATTGCAGCCATCTCTACTGGATGGTGTTACCCGCGCCTTGCCGGCTATAAGCCGGGCGGAAAAATTGCAACGACGAGCGGCACGAGTCAATTTTGACTGGCCTGACAGCGAAGGGGTGGTCGCTAAAATCGAAGAGGAGTTGGTAGAGCTGCAAGAGGCGATGGTCGCTGGAGATCATGACCTAATGATCGAAGAGCTTGGTGACCTGCTCTTTAGCTGCACCAATCTGGCCCGTCATCTCAACATCGATGGCGAACAGGCGCTGCGCAGGAGTAATGGGAAATTTGAGGCCCGATTTCGAGCGATGGAGTTATTGGTTCAATCCGAGAGCAGATCTCTGGATGACTGCTCAGTGTTGGAGCTGGATCAGTTGTGGCAAAAGGTGAAGCGGGAGGGATAAAAAAAAGCCGGCCCATCACCTTCATGGTGGGCCGGCTTTTTTAGATAGTCGCTTTAGAGACCGGTACCGGCGTAAAGCGAACCATCCTGACTGGTAAAGAAGATCGCATCTTCGTGCAGTACAGGTGATGAGCTAACGGCGCCATTGGTTTTAAAACTCCACTGCTTAAGACCACTATCTGCCTGTATCGCATAGAGCTGTTTATCAAAACTGCCGACATAGATCAGGTCGTTAGAGACGACAGGGGCGCTGACGACCCAGTCCTTGGTCTTGAATTTCCACAGGGTGTGATGGGTATTGGTCGATAGCGCGTAGAGCTTGCCATCATTACTACCGATATAGACCGCATTGCTGGTTACAGCGGGTGAGCTGTAGATAGGGCCTTCGGTGATATAGCGCCACTGTTGTTGTCCCGTCTTTCTGTCGACAGCATAAAGCGCTTTGTCGTGGCTACCAAAATAGACGGTGCTTCCAGTTACCGCGGGTGAGCCATGGATTGCACCCTTGGCCTTAAAACTCCATCTCTCGGCACCTCCTGTAGCGGTCAGGGCATAGAGAGTGCCATTTTCTGAACCGAAAAAGACCATATCTTCATAAACGGCGGGTGATGAGTAGATGGCGTCACCGGCCTCAAAGCGCCACTGCTCACGGCCGCTTTTTGCGTTGTAGGCGTAGAAATTACCCTTCACAGTACCGAAGTAGATCAGGCCGTTAACGAGTGCGGGTGATGTGGTTACTGCGCCAGAGACACGGGTTTTCCAAACCTCCTGACCTGTTTCGGTATTGACCGCATAGAAGCGACCATCATGGCTACCCACATAGGCGACCTTCTCGGAAACTGCTGGAGCACCACTAATCATGCCACCGGTTTTAAAGCGCCACTGCTCACGGCCACTCTTCAGATCGATCGCGTATAGATATCCGCTTTTATTACCGAAATAGAGACTCTTCTCAGAGATGGTGGGTGAGGTTTTGATCGACGCTTTACTATTAAATTTCCAGTTTAGATTTCTGAACTGGTTTACACCTTGCGACTCATAGACACCAGCCAGAGATGGGCCGGCACGATACATATCGACTTTTGGCGCGCCACAGGCCGTTAAGATTGCGACAAGTGCGGGAAATAGAATTAGTTTTTTCACAGTGAACCTCCTTAAGTTGCAATTATTGTAGCGGAAAATTGGTTGGGGCATAGAATGTTTTGGAATGATTCTACGGAGACCATTTTTGCACCATTAGTGATCATTTCTGAGTTAGCCTGCACCATGAAGGTGCGAATTGTTCGTCGTTTACCACTAAGTTCCCAATAAACATAAAGGACTGGAGCGTAGCACTATGTTGGTGCGATTTTTGCTGTCCAGTTGGCATTTAAATCTTTTATTGGGAGTATCCATGGAAAACGCTAGCGGTATTGATACCCTGTTTGTCCTTTTAGGGGCCATTATGGTTTTGGCCATGCATGCAGGTTTTGCCTTTTTAGAGGTTGGCACAGTACGTAAGAAGAATCAGGTCAATGCGCTGGTGAAGATCTTCTCAGACTTTGCGGTCTCAACGATTGCCTACTTCTTTATCGGATATTGGGTCGCCTACGGTATCGATTTCTTTGCCGATGCCAATACTCTGATCAGCATGAATGGCTCGGGTAATGGCTATGAATTGGTTAAATTTTTCTTCCTGCTCACTTTTGCTGCAGCGATTCCTGCAATTATCTCGGGGGGTATTGCGGAGCGTGCCAAGTTCTATCCTCAGTTATTGGCGACATTTATTCTGGTCGCGGCGCTCTATCCATTTTTTGAGGGGATTGTCTGGGGTGGTAATTTCGGTATTCAGGCGTGGCTTGAATCGACCTTTGGTGCACCATTTAATGACTTTGCCGGGTCGGTAGTTGTTCACGCCTTTGGTGGCTGGCTTGCTCTTGGGGCGGTGGTTGTATTGGGACATCGTCGGGGGCGTTACGGTAAAAATGGTGAAATGTTTGCCCATCCTCCTTCAAATATCCCCTTTCTGGCTCTAGGAGCATGGATCCTGACCGTCGGATGGTTTGGTTTTAACGTGATGTCGGCACAAAGTGTTGAGGGAATATCCGGTCTGGTGGCGGTCAACTCGTTGATGGCTATGGTCGGCGGTCTGCTTGCCGCTCTGGTAGCAGGCAAGAATGACCCTGGATTTGTTCACAATGGTCCTCTGGCCGGTCTGGTAGCGGTCTGTGCCGGCTCGAGTGTGATGCACCCTCTTGGCGCATTGGCGACAGGGGCGATTGCTGGTGCACTGTTTGTCTGGACCTTTACCCTGGCGCAGAACAAGTGGAAGATTGATGATGTGCTTGGAGTCTGGCCACTACATGGTCTGTGTGGTGCCTGGGGAGGAATCGCAGCGGGTATCTTTGGACTCAAGGCTCTTGGTGGTATGGGTGGTGTCGCCTTTATGAGCCAGCTGATTGGAACCCTGATGGGTGTGGGTATAGCACTTGTCGGTGGCTTTGTCGTCTATGGCGCACTGAAAAACATGTTGGGTATTCGCCTCTCAGAAGAGGATGAGTTTCAGGGTGCCGACCTGGCGATACATAAGATTGCATCACACTATGAATAGCTAATTTAGAGTCTTTAAGAAAAAACGGTCCGGGTGCATCTCACTCTGTCCGTTTTTTTATGTGAATTTATAGGTAATCGACAAGTTTTCCGCTGGTCTGTCTGAGGCGGTGACTCAAAAGTTGAGCAATCTTCAAGATGAGTCGGTTTGCTGTTTTGGGATAGGTTCTGGAGAGAGCATTGAGTCGATCCCGTGTCAGCACCAGTAGTGTCGATTTGGTTAGCGTCACCACTGAAGCGGAGTGGGGTTGGCCATCGATCAGTGACATCTCTCCAATGGTTCTTCCCGGTAAGATGGTTGCCAGTCTGGTTGGGGCTGTATCGTAGGCACCCTTCTCTTTATTGACGGCCAGCTTGCCCTGGGTAAGCAGGCACATAAAGGGATCAAAGTGTCCCTCCTTGAGTAACATGGTATCGGGCTCGGCCACATAGGCGAGAAAATGCTCCGCGATCAATTCAATATCATTGCGCTCCATCTGATTAAACATGGCACAAGCCTCAAGCATCTCACACACCTCAGAATTAAAGGAGGGGCCGTACCCTAGCAGCTCAAGGTTGTTGAGTAGTGAATCGGGATCGGTTACTGCCGGTTTGCTGGGGGATTCAGGCATGAAGAGGTTAGGTTTGATAAAAGAGAGAAATATTGTGCTCAATCTACAATAAATTGATCGGGGTTGGTAGGTGATTTGTTACCATAGTTCAGATGGATGTATCTGATCTTCTTAACTCTCTAAATAGCGCGCAGCGTGAGGCAGTCTGTGTCTCTCCTGGGCATCATGCCCTGATTTTAGCTGGGGCCGGTAGTGGCAAAACCCGGGTACTGGTGCACCGTATTGCCTGGCTGATTCGAACAGGAGCCGCCTCTCCCTATGGGGTGTTGGCTGTCACCTTTACCAACAAGGCGGCCAATGAGATGCGTGGCCGTATCGAAGAGCTGCTAGCGATGCCTGCTTCTGGTATGTGGGTGGGAACTTTTCACGGTATCGCTCACCGGCTGTTGCGAGCCCACTATCAAGAGGCTGGTTTGCCACAAGGATTTCAGATTCTCGATAGTGATGATCAGTATCGATTGATTCGCCGTGTCCTGCGCGAACTGGATCTTGATGAGAAGCAGTGGCCACCAAGACAGATGCAGGGCTTTATCAATCGCCATAAGGATCGGGGAGAGAGGCCCGATCAAATCAAGGTTCATCAGGGTGATCTGTTTCAAGATGTGGCGCTTAAGGTATATCGACGCTATGAGGAGATCTGTCGTAGAAGAGGTGCGGTCGATTTTGCCGAGCTGTTGCTTCGAGCATATGAGTTATTTTTAAGTCGTAGAGAGGTGCTGGAGCACTACCAGCGTCGTTTCTCCCATATCCTGATCGATGAGTTCCAGGATACCAACACAATTCAGTACGCCTGGATTAAGTTGCTTGCAGGTGATCGTGGAGAGCTGTTTGCGGTGGGTGATGATGACCAGTCGATCTACGGTTGGCGTGGGGCTCAGATTGAAAATATCCATCAATATCAGCGTGACTATGCCAATGTAGAGTTGATTCGCTTGGAGCAGAATTATCGTTCGACCGGCAATATCCTCAATGCAGCCAATGCTCTGATTGCAAAAAATGCGGATCGTCTTGGCAAGAATCTCTGGACTGAATATGGTGAAGGGGAGCTGATCAAACTTTATGGCGCATTTAATGAGCTTGAAGAGGCGCGTTATGTGGTTGAGCAGATTGAGGGGTGGATTGCAGAGGGGCATGCTCGCTCTGAAGTGGCGATCCTCTATCGCTCCAATGCCCAATCAAGGGTGCTTGAAGAGGCGCTGCTCTATCGCTCAATCCCCTATCGTATCTATGGTGGGATGCGTTTCTTCGAACGTGCTGAGATTAAGGATGCGCTGGCATACCTACGTCTATCCATGAATCGTGACGATGATCCCTCTTTTGAGCGAGTCGTTAACACGCCACCTCGTGGGATTGGGGCTCGTACCGTTGATAATATTCGTGAGCTGGCACGGGATCGTGGCATCTCTCTGTGGCGTGCAGCTGAGGAGTTAATTGCTAGCAAAGGGCTGACCGCCAGAGCGGCCAATGCTGTTGATTCATTTATTCAGCTCGTTGAGCAGATGGCTGGTGATGTGCAGGGAAGCTCGGATGTAGATATGAGCCTGAACGATGAAGGTGGACAGATGGATCTGCACGAGCAGATCGATCATATTGTCCAGCTCAGTAACCTCATTGAGCATTTCAAGAAGGAGAAAGGCGAACGGGGACAGGCTCGAATCGAAAACCTTGAGGAGCTGGTCTCTGCAGGTCGTCAGTTTGAGTTTGAAGAAGAGGAGGGGATCGATGAGTTGGGAGCCTTCCTTGCCCATGCTGCTTTAGAAGCGGGCGAGCGCCAGGCCGGTGAGGGCGAGGATGGTGTACAGATGATGACCCTCCACTCTGCCAAGGGTCTGGAGTTTCCTCTGGTATTCCTGGTGGGATTGGAAGAGGGACTTTTTCCGCATCAGATGTCGCTGGACGAGCCGGGAAGGCTTGAGGAGGAGCGGCGTCTTTGTTATGTGGGGATGACCCGTGCTCGAGAACGGTTGGTTATCTCCTATGCGGAGGTGCGCCGTCTCTATGGCCAGGAGAAATATACCCGCCCTTCACGCTTTGTGAGTGAGATTCCGGCAGAATTTATTGATGAGGTGAGGATTCGCGGCCAGGTCTCGCAACCGCTCTATCGTGTTCCTGAAGAGGAGCAGAGTCATGAATTTTCTTTGGGGCAGCGTCTGTTCCACGCCAAATTTGGCGAAGGCACCCTCCTCGATTTTGAGGGGAGTGGTGCTCAGGCGCGAGTACAGGTCAAGTTTGATCGAGCTGGAACCAAATGGCTTGTACTCGCATATGCCAAACTGGAGCGAATTGGCTAGCGAACGCTAAGCGACCTTAACAACATCTCCGGTAAGTTCTCTGATGAGCGGGTAGAGCTTCTCGGTCTCGTCTTGAATACGATTTAGCACCATAGAGAACAGCTCATCGATCTCTTTATAGAAGAGCTCATGGTTGGCAACCTTTAGGGCATGACTCTTGTTTTTTGGGGCGCACCAGCGTTTTTGGTACTGCGCAAAGATGCGCTTGAGCTCTTGTGCTCCCGCCATAAATTGATTGGCGACACCTGCAGCCTTTGCATCAGACGATGAAAGAAGGATTGAGTAGCTCTTATCGACCAGATTGAGGTGTTCAGTCACCTTCTCTACATATCGATAGAACAGTTCGCAGCAAATCGTGGTGTCACACATCTCACGATCGACAACCAGTCTTGAGAGGACATTGGAGAGCTCAGTGATATTGTGGTTTTGCTCATTCAATTCGTCATAGGTAGTCATAGTCATTTATCTCCTTTGGTTTTTATTTTGTATATCTCCCTCATCCATGATTATTATTTTTTGTTTTTTTCATCTTATTAGAACTAATTAAGAATAGCCAATTTTCGATGAGGGGGGCTTCTATTAATTAAATAATAGCTGATATTTAAAAATTTTAAATAGAGCTTGTCATATTGTTTTGGAGGGATGGGTGGGCTTTTAGGTTCTGGAGATAAGGTGATCAAATTGCTCAATGAGCTGAAGAAGTTGTTGAGTATTTCGCTCCACTTTTTGGAGGCTGTACTCGGCAAGTGGGTAGATATCACTGGTTGTCGGCATATCCCGTTCAGTTTCGATGGCACTTCTCATCTTTGGTAGAAATACCCACTGCATCCATTGGTGGAAATAGAGGGTGTCGTGACAGAAAGGGACGAGACTTTGCATCGCCTCTTCGGGGGGTGGAGTTGAATCCCAAAGCGCGATACCGCGCATCTCTGCTTCAATGTTAAGGATGAGATCGGCAAGCTGGTGAATTCGGGAATTCATACTGATATATACCTGCACCAACCTCAGGATCTTTTAAACTGTTTAGAGTTTAGCCTTTGCGATGATGTCTGGAATGGTCGTGGCCCCTATGGTGGCTTCTGCTCCCCTTTCTGGGAGGACGTCGTTTGCGTTCGACTTTAACGGGTGGCTTGGGTTCAACGAGCAGTTCTGCGGTAATCGACTCCACTGGAATCTTGTGATGAATGTAGGACTCAATATCCATCAGGGAGAAGGCGTACTCCTCACAGGCAAAGCTTAATGCAGTTCCAGAAGCGCCGGCCCGGGCGGTTCGGCCAATGCGGTGAACATAATCCTCAGCATCCTGAGGGAGGTCATAATTAAAGACATGGCTGACATCAGGAATATGCAGTCCGCGTGCTGCCACATCGGTGGCGACCAGCATCGGGAATTTTCCCTCTTCGAATTGACGCAATAGAGATTGACGTTTTGTCTGGGGGACGTCACCTGAAAGAATCGCAGTCTTAATGTCATTCCCCTCAAGATAGCTCCATACCCTGTCAGCGACGCGCTTGGTATTGATAAAGATGATAGCGCGTTCGGGCTGCTCTCTTTTAATTAGTCCAAGCAAAAGGGGAATCTTCTCATCCGTGGCTGGATAGAAGATTGACTGTTTAACCTTATCGGCCGTCACTTTTTCAGGAACAATCTCAATCTGTTTGGGATTGTTCATATGTTCATAGGCGAGCTCCATAACCCTGTGAGAGAGGGTTGCTGAAAAGAGCAGATTTAGACGATTCTGAGGGGGAGGCATACGGTGTAGCAGGAAGCGGATATCTTTAATAAAGCCGAGATCAAACATGCGATCGGCCTCATCTAGAACCAAAACCTCTGCAGCCTTTAGGTTGAAGACATGCTTTTTGAAGTAGTCGATAACTCTGCCAGGAGTTCCAATGAGTACATCCAGGCCATCCTCAATCGCCTGTTTCTGGGCATCATAGCCGGTTCCGCCATATGCAAGTCCCAGCTTGAGTCCAGTAAACTGACCAATCTCTACCATATCCTTATGGATCTGGATTGCCAGTTCCCGAGTTGGAGCAATGATGAGTGCTCGAGGCTGATTCTGATTGCGCCAATCAGGGGAGGGGGAGGTGAGTAACCTGTTAAATAGTGCGATAGCGAAGGCCGCTGTCTTTCCCGTTCCTGTCTGAGCCTGACCTGCAACATCATCTCCAGCTAGGGTATGAGGAAGAGTTTCTGCCTGAATCGGAGTACAGAAGGCGAAGCCTGTCGATTCTACACCTCGCTGAAGTTTTTCCGGGAGCTCAAAGCTGCTAAATCTTGTTTCGGTTAAATTTGTATTACTCATGAACTACAGGGTATCAAATATTCGCGCTTGGGGGTTGCAAATGCGCGCTATTTCGGCTCAAATTAGCGCATTGAAATATTCAACCTAGTTCATATCCTACCCAAGCAGGTAGAAGTAATCCCAATTTAAGGAGAGATTCCATTGAGCGATAAGATCGTTTACGCAACTGATGATACGTTTGAGTCCGAAGTTGTTAATGCTGAAGGCAGTATCCTGGTTGACTACTGGGCTGACTGGTGTGGTCCTTGTAAGATGATTGCTCCAATTCTTGATGAAATTGCTGAAGAGTATGATGGCAAGATCAAGGTTGTTAAGCTAAATATTGATGAGAATCCTAATACGCCACCTAAGTTTGGAATTCGTGGAATTCCTACCCTGATGATTTTTAAAGGTGGCAGCGTTGAAGCGACTAAGGTTGGGGCAGTATCCAAGTCTCAACTGACTGCATTTATCGACAGTAATATCTAAATGTCTCATTCGCTTGCTGCATCATTTTGATGTGGTGAGCGGGCTGGCTCGATGATCTAGATTTTATATATGAGAGCTGCTAATCTCTCGAATAAATAACCTTACTAATTAAATATAATAACTAAACCCCTCTTTTTTAACTCCATCTTCGCTCCGTGACAATATGACGATACCTCTCTTGGTGTCCTTGATGATCACTTCTTGTGGGCGATATCTAATCAAAATCTCAACAAGAGTATTCCAATAAACACTATGAATGTGTCAGAACTTAAACTAAAAACCACCTCCGAACTCTACGATATCGCTACCGAAATGGGGCTTGATAATATTAATCGAGCAAAGCGTGAGCAGGTTGTTTTCAATATTCTCAAAGCAGCGGCTAAGAAAGGCGACGAGCTGTTTGGCGGAGGTGTGCTAGAGATACTACAGGATGGTTTCGGTTTCTTACGTTCACCAGCTAGTTCATATCTAGCAGGTCCTGATGATGTCTATATCTCACCCAGTCAGATTCGCCGTTTCCACCTGCGCACCGGAGATACAATTACCGGAAAGATTCGCGCACCAAAGGATAATGAGCGCTATTTCGCATTAGTGAAAATCGACAATATCAATTTTGATGCACCAGAGAATACCAAGAATAAGGTGCGTTTCGAGAATCTTACGGCACTGCATGCGGTTGATCGAATAAACCTTGAATTGGGAAATGGTAGTACTGAGGATATTACGGCTCGAGTTATTGACCTTGTCTCACCTATTGGTAAGGGGCAGCGTGGCCTGATTGTCTCACCACCTAAGGCGGGTAAGACAATGATTATGCAGAATATTGCTCACTCAATCACAGCTAACAATCCTGAAATTGATCTAATTGTTCTATTGATTGATGAACGCCCGGAAGAGGTGACTGAAATGACCCGCACCGTACGGGGTGAGGTTGTCTCCAGTACCTTTGATGAGCCGGCTAGCCGTCACGTGCAGGTTGCTGAGATGGTTATCGAGAAGGCGAAACGTCTGGTTGAGCACAAACGAGATGTGGTTATTTTGATGGATTCGATCACCCGTTTGGCCCGTGCTTACAATACGGTCGTTCCCTCATCGGGTAAGGTTCTGACGGGTGGTGTTGATGCCAACGCCCTGCAGCGCCCCAAGCGCTTCTTTGGTGCAGCTCGAAATGTTGAGGAGGGTGGTTCACTAACCATCATTGCGACAGCACTGATTGATACCGGTTCACGTATGGATGAGGTGATCTATGAGGAGTTCAAAGGTACGGGTAACCAGGAGCTCCATCTGGATCGTCGTATTGCAGAGAAGCGGATCTATCCGGCCATCAATATCAACCGCTCCGGTACTCGTCGCGAGGAGCTGATGACCAAGCCTGATGAGCTACAGAAGATGTGGATTTTGCGTAAGCTTCTGCACCCAATGGATGAGATTGCTGCGATGGAGTTCCTGCATGACAAGATGCGTCAGAGTAAGACAAATGCTGAGTTCTTTGAGTCGATGAAGAGATAATCCTGCAGATTGCACTTAAGTTTCACGAACATATTGATCAGCGGATTGTTTTTACGTACAATCCGCCCCCTTTCTTAGACGTGGTGCGTGCCCAAGGGGTTTCGTGGCGACGTAGTTTATACCGGAGTATTAAAAATGAAATCTGACATCCATCCAAAATATGAAGAGGTCAATGTGACCTGTAGCTGTGGTGAGAGTTTTAAAACTCGTTCGACAGTTGGTAAAGATCTCAGTATTGATGTCTGTGCACTGTGCCATCCTTTCTATACCGGTAAGCAGAAGATGCTCGACACAGCGGGTCGTGTCGACAAGTTCCGTCAGAAGTATGGTATGAAGAAGTAAGTACGATACTTAACGGAAATAAAAAAAGCCCCTTTAGAGGGGCTTTTTTGCGGGCGCAATAAAATATTAATGTAGCCCTTATTCTAGAATAGCTCTTCGGTCTCGGTCTCATTGCCCTGAGGAGTGTTTTGAGTATCGCTTATGGCAGAGTCTGTCTCTGCCTGTGGGGCATTTTCGACTCTAAAGCTCTCAAAGATTGCCTTGGGATCATTGGCATCGGTATATTTTCCGGTTTCAGAGTTAATACGCACTGTAACGATACCGGGTGGGACGGTGATTGGATCATCTGGATAGTCTGCCAGTGCGATTTTCATGTAGTCGATCCACATGGGAAGAGCCGAATGGCCTCCAGTTTCGCGATTTCCCAGAGAGCGCGGCGTGTCAAATCCTACCCAAGCGGTAGTGACAACATCGGGGTTAAATCCTGAGAACCAGGCATCTCTCTGGTCATTGGTTGTTCCAGTTTTGCCGGCGATATCATTTCTGCCCAGAGCTCTGGCCCGACGTCCGGTGCCGCGCTTAATCACATCCTGCATTATTGAGCGAATCAGATAGATGTTTTGAGCGGAGATGGTACGCGGGGCAAATTTAGGTGTTGTCTGTAGTTTTGGTATAAGAACGGGGGCATTGTCGGCCTCTTCTGGAGGCATCCCCTCCGCCTCTGTATCAATAGTCTCAATAGTCGACATATCTGCCACAAGTTGCTTTTTGCAGCTATCATCACAGGCAACGGCGGGATCGCGCTCCATAATAATATTTCCGTTGCTGTCCTCAATGCGCTCGATAAAATGGGGCTCAATCAGGAAGCCTCCATTTGCGAGCACGGCATATCCGTGAACCAGCTGATATGGGGTCAGGGAGACACTGCCGAGAGCCAGGGAGAGGTCTCGAGGTAACTGGGACGGATCGAAGCCAAAATTCTTGAGGTGCTCTATCGCCTTACTGACACCCATGGCACGCAGAATTCTGATCGATATTAGATTACGTGAGCGGACCAGCCCTTCCCTAAGACGTGTTGGCCCGAAGGTGCGGCCACTGTAGTTCTCTGGCCGCCACTCACTTTCAAGGTTGGAGTCCTCAAACACTACAGGGGCATCGTTAATAATAGATGCTGTGGTAAAGCCGTTCTCAAGCGCTGCTGAGTAGATAAAGGGCTTGAGGTTAGAACCCGGTTGACGTTGTGCCTGTACTGCACGGTTAAATTTGCTTTTGTAGAAATCAAATCCCCCTACAAGGGCTAATAGGGAGCCATCTTTTGGGTTGAGAGAGACCAGGGCGCCAGAGACCTCGGGTATTTGGCGAAGCTGAAGTCCCTGTTCGTCTTTAAGAAGGTAAATTACA
>JAPHSO010000319.1 GCA_026193675.1 Gammaproteobacteria bacterium
GGCCGACATCGCGTACCACGGCTTTGGCAGCCATGGTGCCGTAGGTGATGATTTGCGATACGCGCTCACGACCGTAACGTTCGGCAACGTATTCGATCACGCGGTCGCGACCTTCCATGCAGAAATCAACGTCGAAATCCGGCAACGACACGCGTTCCGGGTTCAGAAAGCGCTCAAACAGCAGGTCATACTCGAGTGGATCGAGGTCGGTGATCAGCAGGGCATAGGCGACCAGCGAACCTGCACCTGAACCACGACCAGGACCAACCGGAATACCGTTATCCTTCGACCATTTGATAAAGTCTGCAACGATCAGGAAGTAACCGGGAAATCCCATGGTGATAATAACGTCGAGTTCGATCTCCAGCCGCTCATCATAGGGTTTTCGCCTCTCGACAAAGTCTGGAGCACAGCGATCAAGTAGCACATCAAGACGCTCCTCAAGCCCCTCCCAGGAGAGCTTACGGAAATACTCCGCCTCAGTCAGCCCATCGGGAATGGGAAAATCTGGCAGGAAGACCTCTCCAAGGGTCATCTCCAGATTACACCGTTTGGCAATCTCTACACTATTCTCAATCGCCTCGGGGATATCGCTAAAGAGCTCAATCATCTCCTCGGGTGTGCGCAGATATTGTTGATCTGAATAGAGCTTGGGGCGACGCGGATCATCAATAGTGCGCCCTTCACTGATACAGACTCTAATCTCATGCGCCTCAAAATCTTCCTGCTTGAGGAAACGTACCGCATTGGTCGCAACCACCGGCACGCCCATGGTTCCTGCCAGTCTTACCGCTGCATGCAGGTACTCCTCCTCTCCACTGCGGCCGGTGCGCTGCAACTCCAGATAAAAATTGTCTCCAAAAATGCGGAGGTAGTCGGTCACCAGCTCGGCAGCCAGATCATGATTATTGGCGAGTAGCGCCTCACCGATATCACCTTCACGACCACCCGAAAGCATAATCAGCCCTCGGCTATATTCGGTGAGCCACTCCCGATTGATAATCGGCACACCACGCTGCTGACCATCGGTGTAGCTTTTGGAGATCAGTCGACTCAGGTTGAGATAACCAGCACGGTCCTTGCTGAGCAGTAGAATTTTGTGGGGCTTTAATGGCTTTTCACTATTCTCAAGCCACAATTCGCAGCCAACGATCGGCTTCAGCCCGGCACCCTGTGCTGCACCGTAAAATTTGACCAGCGCAAACAGGTTGGATATGTCGGTAATCGCCACCGCCGCCATGCCGGCATCGGCCACAGCACTCACCATCGGCTTGATGCGAATCAAGCTATCTGAGAGAGAATATTCACTGTGAAGATTGAGGTGAACGAAGGTCGGTTCCATCCGCGTAAGTTACAGGATCACTCTCTTTAACAACAGTCTTGACTGTCACATTTTCCTGATCCCGGCTTTCAAAATCGGGGGAGTCTGCAGGAGGAATCCTGAGCCATATTCCTATATAATCGCGCCACTTTTTGACCAAACTGAATAAAAAGCAGTCACAGCATGAACTTTATCGAAACACGCGGCAATGATGGCAAGCACCCACTGAAGGTCTCATTTTCTGATGCAATTTTGAATCCCATCTCCTCTTTCGGTGGCATCTACTCACCAGAAAGCCTGCCCAATCTTGGCAGTGATTTCCTTAGCAACCATCTTGATGCCGACTATAAGAGCCTCGCTCGCAATGTTCTAAACGCATTTGAGATCGATATTGACGCCGCAGTCATCGATGAGGCTCTGGCTCTATACGACACCTTTGATGATCCAACCAATCCGGTTCCTGTGACCAGGGTCAACGATGACCTCTATGTGAGTGAGCTCTACCACGGCCCAACTCGAGCCTTTAAAGATATGGCGCTTCAGCCTTTCGGAATTGTGCTCTCATCGCTGGCGCAAAAGCGTAATGAGAACTACCTGATTCTTGCTGCCACCTCAGGTGACACCGGACCGGCTGCACTGGAGACCTTTAAGAACCGCGCCAATGTACGTGTCGCCTGCATGTATCCTGACGGTGGCACCTCAGATGTGCAACGTCTGCAGATGGTGACCGAGGATGCAGCCAATTTAAAAGTGATCGGTGTAAAGGGGGACTTTGACGATACCCAGAGCGCACTCAAAAGATTGCTAGGTTCTGAAAGTTTCAGACAACAATTACAGGATAAGAAGATCCACCTGTCAGCAGCCAACTCGGTCAATTTTGGGCGCATCATCTTCCAGACCATCTACCACATCCACTCTTATCTCGAGCTGGTACGTCAGGATGCAATCGCTATGGGCGACAAGGTCTATCTAAATGTGCCCAGTGGCAACTTCGGCAATGCACTGGGTGGTTACTACGCCATGCAGATGGGGCTTCCTGTCGAGAAAATTCTAATCGCCTCCAACAACAACAATGTGTTGACTCAGGTGATTCAAACCGGTGCCTATGATCTGCGCAGCAAGGCGGTTATTCCCACAACCTCACCGGCAATGGATATTCTCAAATCATCCAATATTGAGCGAATTCTGTTTGATCTGTTTGGCGCAGAACGTACCAAACAGCTGATGGCCCAACTTGATGATGAGAAACACTATCAGCTTGAAGCCGATGAGCTGGCGAAAATCCAGGAGATCTTTGTTGCAGATTTCTGCAACGATGATGAGGGTAAGCAATATATAAAGGATGCCTTTGCCAAAGGCTATCTGATGGATCCGCACACTGCGACCTGCTTTAAGGCCTACGACACCTGTCGTGACAACAAAACACTTAAGACAATTGCCTACTCAACAGCGGAATGGACCAAGTTCTCTCCGGTGATAGCCAATGCGCTGACTGGTGAGGTTGATGCCCGCGACCTTGATGCGCTCAAGTCGATAGCCAAAGAGGCGAGTATTGAGATTCCTAAAGTGATTAATGATCTCTTTACTAAAGAGATCACTCAAAAAAGAGTGATTGAGAAAGAGCAGATCGAAGCAGAGATTCTCGCTTTCTTATAAGTTCTGATGGCAAAATCCGGGTATGGAAACCTGGCTACATCACCCATATTCAGATTGAATCAGATCACTTTACAAAGGATAGATAGAGATAGAGAATAGCCAAAGTGATTGCAATACCGGCAATACCCATCATAACGATACTAGAGCGTTTTCTACGCAATCCATGAAGAATCCAGTAACTTTCCAAACCGATAAATCCGGCAGTTGCGCCATAGGCTAAAAACAGATTCGTGTTCTCTAAATTCGCCTGCAAGATAAAGACAACGTAAAAGAGAAATGCGACGCCAACTGGAATTAATGAAAATATCCAGCTACCTACATCATCTGAACTGTTTGCAGGAGTTAATGACTCATTCTTTTCTTCCATAACCCAACCTTAAATATAACCGTTGATCAACAAATTTGAATTGCATCAAATCAGGTATCCAAAACCTGTTGGTGCATGGCCATTCAGGGCCACTAAGTAAATATAGGATTCAATCCAGAAACTCGCCTCAACAAAAGCCGAGGCGAGCCGGATCGATTAGGTGATTACTTCTTTGCGGCAACCTTGCGCTTTACTCGACGCTTTGTCGCCGGTTTTGATGCTTTGCGCGCAACAGCTCTATCATGAGCCGTTACCGTTTTATCAAAGGCCTTAAAGCCCGCCTTGTAATGAGCGTATGCCACCTTCAGCTCCTGAAGCTCTGCCTTAGCATCTCTTAGCTCTAGATTGAGCTCTCTCGCTGCAGTAGTTGATGTCTCAATTGTATTTTCGAGTGCCTTTAGGCGCTTTTTCTTTGCAGGTGAAGTCTTCTTGGCAATGTCGGCAAGTAGTGCAACTTTTTTAGGTTTGGCCACTTTTGCTGCATTACTGTGTCTCGCTTTTTTCTTTGTCAGTTGCGCAACCGTTTTTGTGAGCTGAGCTTTTGAACGATCAAGCAATCTCTCCAGAGTGACTCGGCTTTTTTCGAAATCTTTAATTTCTTCCTTCATATTCTTCACCTATGTTAATTTTTAAAACTGTTGTAGCTTATACAATAGATAAAGATATTTCCAACTACTAATTATATTTTTCGTAAACATCAATAATTCAACTAGATGAATTATAAAAACCCATTCGTCATCACATCATAAAATCGGACGTTTCAGGTTCAACTTCAGATAACAGCTCTTTAATTAAATTACCCGATAAAGATATATAGTTGTATACCGAAAGATCAGGCTCTATCTCTAATCCGTCAAAGTTTATAAACGGCTGAACATTATCTGCATAACTTGCCGAAAGATGAACGATAGATGCCTCATTGATATAACTTCCCGCCTGGTAAAAATGATTACGATATTGGGCAACGACCACAAAAATTTCTGGAAGCCCCCATTTACGCATCAGCTCAGCACCAATATCTGCATGGGTATATCCCAATATCGACTCTTCCACCTCATAGATATTTTGGTTGTTTTCTTTGGCAATTTGTAAAATACGTTTTGAAACCTGAGGGAGTTTTTGCAAAAAAATTAAAGCACCAATATTGCTCAACAGTGCCGGTGCAAAAATATTGTGTCTGGGAATAAGCTGGCGCTGGTCCAGACGTTTGGCCATTCCGGCACAAACCAGATTATTCATCCAAAATGATTCAACATTGACCACATTTTTTGGAATATCCTTAAACTTCTCTCCAACCTTGGTCACCACCACAATATCTCGCAGCGCCTTGAGACCAACAACGTTAATGGCGTGGGATACGGTCTCGATCTGTGCGATCATCCCATAGTAGGCACTATTGACCATCTGTAGCACCTTTGCTGTTAGAACCGCATCTTGTGAAACCAGATCAACAATATCGGCAGCTGAAGACTCACTGGAGTCAATTAGCTCTAAAATCTCATAGACCACGCTGGGTAGTGTCATGAGCTCGGGATCATCTTTAAGAAGCAGCCCCAGATCAGGAAGTTCTATCATTTTTATTCTCCGCCTCTTAGTGTGAGTAAAATAAACATAGTCGTTGAATAGAAGAAAGAAAGTAAATTCCTACTTCACAATCACAAAATGTGAATCCAGTCACACATCACATTAAATGGAAAGTTCAGTAGTTTTTGTGATTAACATCTTTCACTTTCAAAATTCCCTGAAATTTTCATAAAGCCACCTTCAGATCTCAGCTCACTCAACAGAGATATATCTGCCCTAATAATCCCATTAAATACAGACAGTTAGATAAAACTATCAGCCACCTTGGCATAATGGCCTGAAACGTCTATCCTATTCCTACAAGGACACGTTTAATCAGCACCAAAGTTCAATTATTAAAAATTGCTGATGCGACAGACGAACGCAACAACAACTCATCAACATAGATCAGAGTGTAACTGTCGTAGTGGACTTAACAGGAGGAGATAAATTGATGCTGTCACGCAAATTGAGCCATCTTTGTTCAATTTTAACTGCCGTTTTTCTGCTTTGTGTCTCTACAGCGGCACTGTCGGATCCTAAACAGGTCGTCTTTATTCGCTATAAGATTGCACCGACCTATTTTCAAACTGTGGTCGATAGTTTTAAAGATGCCATGACCCTTAGAGGTTATGTCGAAGGGAGAGATATTAACTACATCGACATCATTACCAGCACAGCAGATCGCGCATCTGTCCCTGAGGTCATTGCAGCGGTTAACAAGTATAAAAAGAGCGCCGATATGTTCATCACCAGTGGCTGGATATCGATGTACGCTCGTAAGGAGTTGAAAGGGACTGATGTACCACAGCTGTTTGTTCCGGTTTTACATTCTGTTGCTCTGAAAATGGTTAAGGATACTGAATCGGAACCCGGTACCAACATCAGCGGCGTCTATCTGATGTATCCACCAGAGAAAATTCTGCGTATCTCAAAATTTATCATTCCCTCCATTGAGCGATATGCCTACGTCTACGACTCCAATATTCCTGCCGATATAATCTTTAAAAGTGCCTATGAATCATTAAGCGTTAAGGATCGACATGGCATTGATATTCACTATATCGATCTGGCCCAGGGGGTTGATAAGGTGCTTGAACAGCTTAATGAGCATGGAATAGAGGCCTATGGAGGTATTGTCGGATCTTTTAAAAACAGGAAGCAACTTGCCGAAAGCAATATCCCGGTCATCACCTCCTTTACGCTCGATATTGATGAGCAGTCGATTAAACAGTATGTCGAAAATGACAATACAGTAGCCGGACTTTTTAACTCGTTTGGTTACTGTGGAAGTCTGGCAGCTGAAATGACTGCCGATATCTTTGATGGCAAAAAGACGATTCAACAAACCATACCCCGAAATTCCAAACAGATTGCATTTCTCAATTTGAAGGGAGCCAGAAAGTTAAATCTTCCCATCTCATTTGATGTGTTGGAGGCGGTAGATCTCATTGTTAAATAGCCATACTACAAAATGATCGTTTTTCGTTCCGTTCAGTCACTCTTCATTACGATTATTGTAATGCTGGTGGCCGGTATCGCATTACCACTGACCTATTCCGGTTATGTTTTGATGGATGGCATCATCTATCAATCGGGTACAGAGACGCTTAAGGACAAACTTGAATCACTTATCCAGCCTGTTAGCCAACGTTATGAACGCCTGCAACGAATCGGACTGGAGGACAGTGAAGACCATCTGCGGGATATCCGTGACAGTGCACTCCAGCAGTTCACAAACTACCGTTATAAAGAGACGGGCTCAGTCTTTGTTCTAGCGAACGATGGACGGATCGTGCTCTCACATGACTTTGATACAGGTGAGCAGGTCACCAAACACTCACTCTTTGCTGCGACTCAAGGTATAGAAGAGGGAATTGTTGAATACACCGTCAACGGCATCGAAAAATTGGCGGTATATCGCCACTACCCCGCCTGGAACGAGACGATAGGACTTAGCATTACCAAAGATGAACTGTTTGATGCCCGAAATATGTTTTTACGCGTTATTTTGGTCGTTCTCCTCTTCTCGCTCATTCTGGCAATACTCTCACTATTGGTGTTACGCCGCAGAATTATCAGACCTCTAGTTCAACTTGCCAATAGCGCAAAAGAGATCACCAGAGGAAACTTTGAGAGCCAGGCTGAGGGCGAGTTCTGGGGAGAGTTCTCAGCGGTGCAAGAGGCCTTCGATACAATGCGTATCAGTATCAAAGAGAAGGTTGACCGAATTGAGGGCCAGCTCAATCTGATACAGATCAAGGAGAGTAATCTCACTGAAGCGAACAATGAACTGGAGCAGAGTGAAGCCCACCTGCGAACATTGATCGAAACTCTGCCTGATCTAGTTTGGCTGAAAGATCCTGAAGGATTTTATCTGGAGTGTAATCCACGATTTGAACAATTCTTTGGCGCCAAAGAGGGGGAGATTGTTGGCAAAACTGACTACGACTTTGTCAGCAAAGAGTTGGCTGACTTTTTTCGTGAAAACGACAAGATTGCAATGGCCGCAGGCTCCCCCTCCGTAAATGAAGAAGAGGTCACATTTGCTGATGATGGTCA
>JAPHSO010000045.1 GCA_026193675.1 Gammaproteobacteria bacterium
CTCGAGCTGACCCATCAGGTCAACCATCATGTCGTTATCGTTAGCTAGACGCTTCAGACCGGTTACAAAGCTGGGCCATGGGCCGCTTTCCAGCTGGTCTAGCATCGGCGTTTCGTACTGGGCTTTTGCCATTTTAAAATTTCTCCTGAGTTATAAACTACTCAACGATAGGGCATCAGGTTCTCAAATTGATTGAGAGGCCCCACGGATTGAAAAGACTTCACCTTGAGCCATTTTCAACATGGCAGGCATTCTAAGTTTTACTTATACAATTATCAAACCTTTCTTATGGGAGGTAATTTCTTACAAATGTTCTATTCCTTAAGGGATATAAAACTAATTGGCATTTTATGGATCTTCATTTATTTGACTAAAATTCAATGAGTTACGAGACTTACCTGTCGATTGATATTTTGTTCAAGATTTGAGGCCCTACATTCAAAAGGGATAGGTTTGGTATTCACCCTTGTGTTTAAGTTAACAATACCTAATATAGTCAGTAAATTACATTAAGGCGTGGTAAATGTTAAATCTTAGTGAAGTGATGATTCAGAACCCTCAAATTGAGACGTTTGATGAGTTAGCCAAAATTGTAAAAGAGCGTTCCAAAACAGAGATATTCTTTCGCATCGATGTGAAACCTCCTTATATGGATACTCCTGAAAACTGGGAAGATCGCCTCGAAGCGATGTTTACCTGATCTTTTTAATTAAAATGTGTGCATATATAAGGTATGAAAAATTATCTAAAACAAGAATCCTTCCTCGGGGAAGCTGAGGATGCCGAAGATGCTGTTCGTTCAAGTGAACTGCTTGAACAGAAGCTGGCCCTATTAGAGAAGGAGATCGCTGAACTCGATGCCTCCCAAGAAGATGTTCGTCTTGGGAAACAGGTGGAGTGTGGCTATATCCTGCTCGATCTCGATCGTATGGACGAGGCATGGAGTCTAGGCCACGAGACATTCAAGAAAGCAGTTTCCACGCAGAGCTGGTTAGAGGCTGTGGAGTCGTGTGACATTATCTACCAGGCCGAAAAGGATGATGCCGTTAAGGCTTTGGGGCACGGTATCTGGCTAGGTGTAACTTTCCCAGTTGAGCCTGAACTCAGTATCGCCATGCTACAACACCTTATTGATGAATCACCTGATCGCTCCGATGGCTCTGCAGTTGCTGCGGCTACCGCCAGTTACATCGTAGATCTACGCATTGAAGATGATAAGCGCCGTGAAGACCTCAAATTCTTCGTGACCCAGATGATGGGGGAAGTTGCTCGCCGTCATAGCCAGGTTGATGAACAGGAGGTTTTCGATTTCTGGGTACAAAAGCTAGAGATTGATGATCCCGCTAAATTCCTCCCTCGTTTGGGCCAGGTTGTTGAGACCATTGTCGATAATGACTGGTGGTATGACCGTGATGAGCTTAGAAAGCTGATACCAGAGGTGTAGAGATGCATTGGCAAGAGGATGAAGATCTCGAGAGGCAATTTGTCGTTCCCGACAATGTGGTTGATCTCGCCTTCTCTATAGAATGCAAAGCGCTACCGGTTGATCACAGCTATGCACTCGCCTCAGCAATTGAAGAGCATCTGCCCTGGTTTGTGACGGAACAGAGCTGCGCTTTGCACCTGATTCATGGCGCTGAGTCGGGAAATGGCTGGGATCGTCCAGAAAATGGCGATGATCTGATCTATCTTTCCCGCAGAACCAAACTGGTCCTGCGAGTTCCCAAAGAGCGGATTGAGTCGGCACAGGAGTTGACAGGCAAAGAGCTGATTGTTGATGAGCAGATCATTAATGTTGGTAAGGCCAACACTAAAAAACTGGCAGATAGCACAGCGCTCTACACTCGCTATCTTGATACCAGCCATGATGAAACTGAAGAGGAATTTATCGACAGAGCGGTTGCTGATCTGCGTGCTATGGGATTAGAATTTAAGAAGATCCTGGCCGGAAAGGCACATACCCATAAAGGTGACGATGATCAGATAACGTTAACCCGTAGCCTGTTTATTGCGGATCTGGGCAGACTGGACTCAATTCGCCTGCAGGAGCAGGGGATGGGCTCCAGGCAGAATTTAGGTTTTGGTGTATTTATTCCACACAAAACCCTTAAATAACAATTTGTTACATTATTAATCTAGAAACTACATAAGGAGACAAAAATGTCTATCGAAGTAAATGGCCAAACACTTGAAACCACAGATCACGGCTATCTGGTTAACCACGAAGAGTGGAATGAAGATGTCGCCAACTTCCTTGCTGCTGAAGAGGGTGTAACGCTCGACGAGAAGGCATGGGACATTATCAATCACCTTCGTGATGAGTACATCAACAATGGTGGCAACCAACCCAATGAGCGTAACATGATCAAACACTTTAAAGGTGTATGGACTGACCTCGACAAGGTTGATAGTAAGTCACTCTACAACTGCTTCCCACGCGGACCTGCCAAGCAGGCTGGTCGTATCGCCGGTCTTCCAGAGACTAAGCGTAAAGGTGGATATTAAGCCGCTGTTTTTGTTGGTTTAACCGCTTCAATTCCCGCCCTAGTGGCGGGAATTTTGTTTAAGAACAGTAGAAAAGGCGCATAAATAATGCGAATTAAGAGTAAATGGCACAAAAAAGGGGCAAAAACGACAGAACAGCTTGCCCAGACCGCCGCATATATCATCTGGAAAATTGGTAAAACGACTGTCGATAAGATGTACATCGATGGATTTAACTTTAAGAGCAACCAGCAGCTTCTCGGTGTGATCGGCGAGTTTGCTGCATTTATGCTTCAGTCGGCAGGCCAGATCAGCCATGAGAGTATGACGCCAGATGAGTTTAGTACCTTCATCAATACCACCGCCAAACAGCTCGCACACACTATGGCTGATAATCTGAGTGATGAGAATAATCCAAGCTCACCAGAAAAGTTTGCCGCTGATGCCAGAGAGTACATTGATCATCTTAATCAAAGACTTTCTGACTATTCCGAATTTAACTTCAGTGAAGGTGAGCCCAGCTACCCAGCACTCCGTTTTTTTGGTAGTGCCGTTGAACAGCAGATGGATGGGAGTGACAACAAATGGATTAGCGAGCAGGTGATGGAGGTAGAGTCACCTGTTGTGATTCGAGAGCTAAAGAAAGGGCTTTCGAATATACTCACTTTTCAAGATGACGAGAGCAGTGAATCGAACTAAATGAGACAAACCAATGTACAACAGGGAAAGTTTATCACCCTGGAAGGGAGTGAAGGTTGCGGAAAGACAACCAATATGGAGTATATCGAACGGTTGTTAAAGGGTGCAGGCATTGAGCTGGTCGTCACACGCGAACCTGGAGGTACACCTCTGGGTGAGACGATTCGCGAAATTTTGCTTGATAGTCGTCAAACCTCAATGTCTGAAGATACCGAACTGATGTTGATGTTTGCAGCTCGTGCTCAGCATATGCATGAAAAGATTAAGCCAGCACTTGATGCCGGTAAATGGGTTCTTTGTGACCGTTTTGTTGACGCCACCTACGCCTATCAGGGGGCTGGTAGAGGTATCAGTCTGGAACGAATCAACACACTCGACAACTGGGTGCTCAATGGATCTAAACCAGATCTCACGCTCTATCTGGATATCAGTGTGGCACAAGGTCTTAAAAGGGCTGAGGCTCGGGCGGAGCTAGATCGTTTCGAGAAAGAGAAGATCGATTTTTTTGAGCAGGTGCGTAGTGGCTATCTGCAGAGGGTGGAGGCAGATACCGCCCGTTTTCGCGTGATTGATGCTAGTGAGCCACTTGAGCAGGTTCAGAGTTCGATCAAATTACAAATTGAACAATTTATTAGTAACACCCAATGACGCTCTATCCGTGGCAGATCGCACAATGGAACAACATTCGATGGGCGGTAGAGCAAAACAGGCTTTCTCATGCACTGTTGCTAACCGGTCCAGAGGGAATGGGGAAAAGCCATTTTGCCCAGGCGCTAGTGACCTCGCTCCTTTGCCAAAGTAGGGGCGAGAATCTACAGGCCTGTGGTGAATGTAAATCATGCCAGCTCTACCGATCGGATAGTCACCCAGACTTTTTTAAAATTGCACCTGAGGAGCCGGGGAAACAGATTGGTGTTGATGCTGTCCGAGCTCTAGGTAAATTTGTCGCACTAAAACCACAGCAAAGTATCCACAAGTGTATTCTGGTTGAGGATACACACATGATGAACAGCAATGCTGCCAATGCGTTCCTAAAAACGCTTGAGGAGCCAAACAATAATACACATCTGATTCTGGTCACAAATCAACCAGCCAAACTGCTGGCCACAATTAAAAGTCGCTGCCAGATGATTCAGTTTGCACCAGATCTTTCAGAGACGAGCCAACAGTGGGTTGAGCAGGAGCTAGTAAGGCTCAATATCGTCAACTGTGATGCTGAACAGCTACTTAGAATGTCCAGTGGAGCGCCACTTCAAGCGATAAAATATGCTCAGGATGGGACCCAACTGCAGATAGATGCCCTATCAAGATCGTTATCTGAGCTCTCTCAGAATCAAACATCAGCGGGTCACGCTGCGGAAAAATGGCTAAAAATTTCAACCGAAAGCGATTTTTTCGTATTAGACTGGTACTATCGAATTATTCATAGTCAGTTGCTGACAGTGACCTCAGGAAGGGAAAATATTTCGTTTACCGTTTCTGATGAGATGAGCCAAATAATGAGTAAGATCCCCATAAAAGGGCTCTTTCACTTTCTGGATGAGATAGAAAAATCCAAAAGAGCATGGTTCACTCAGGTCAACCAGCGGTTGCTATTGGAAGGACTATTTTTACGCTGGCAAAATCTTTAGAGGTTTAACAACATATGCAACAAGGAATGAAGGGCGGAATGCTCTCCGTCACCATTAAAGATAAAGGCTCTCTCTATGCCGCCTATATGCCATTTGTGAAAAATGGCGGACTGTTCGTTCCCACTAATGGTAAATATAAGGTTGGCGATGAGGTTTTTATGCTCTTTTCACTGATGGATGAGAAGGAGAAACTCCCTATTGCCGGAAAGGTGATCTGGGTAACGCCAGAGGGAGCCCAGGGGGGGCGTTCTCCAGGTATCGGTGTGCAGTTTAGTGCGGAAGTCGGTAAGGATATTCGAGGCAAGATTGAGACCTATCTTGCTGGCGCACTTAAGTCAGATCGTCAAACTCATACCATGTAAGATCTTTTCAGTTAAGTTAATCAAATCAATTCAGCCCCTTTTCGGGGCTTGTCCAAAATTTTAGTCACCTTATATCAATGCAATTTGTAGATAGCCACTGCCACCTCGACAGACTCGATCTCAGTAAATACGATGGGGAGCTCTCCAATGCAATTGCCGCAGCTCAAGCAGAGGGTGTTGAACGGTTTCTTTGCGTCAGCATCGACTTTGAAAATTTCCCTGCTGTACTCAACTGTGCTGAACAGTTTGATTCGGTTTATGCCAGTGTTGGCGTTCACCCTAATGAGGAGGGAAGAGAAGAGCCCACCGTAGAAAAACTGGTTGCGCTGGCAGATCACAGCAAAGTCATCGCAATAGGGGAGACCGGTCTCGATTTCTTTCGTAGTGAAGAGGATACAGAGTGGCAAAAGGAGCGTTTTCGTACCCATATCAGGGCGGCCAAACTGACTCATAAACCACTCATTATTCATTCCCGTGAAGCTAGAGATGAGACATTAAAAATAATGCGGGAAGAGGGTGCCGATCAGGTTGGCGGCATCATGCACTGTTTTGTTGAAGATCTGGAAACAGCTAAAGCAGCTATTGATATGGGTTTTTATATCTCATTTTCGGGTATCGTCACATTTAATAGCGCAAAGGATCTACAGGAGGTAGCTATAGCTGTTCCTGATGAATGGTACTTGATTGAGACCGATTCTCCTTATCTGGCACCCGTTCCATTTAGAGGAAAACCGAATCAACCACTCTATGTAAAACATGTTGCAGAGAAGCTAGCTGAGCTGAGGGAAGAGAGTGTTGAGACAATTGCCAAGCAGAGCTGGAATAACTTTAATCGGTTATTTTCTCTTAACGGTTAATCCTTAACCTTCAGATTTCTGTTTTTTCTGGCGCAGGGTCTCGCTAACCTTCTTCAGTCCGCCATCAATAAAATAGGCATCGTAACCCTTTTCATTGAGAATAAAAGCGGCGGAAGAGCTGCGTCGTCCGGTATCACACAGGGTAATGTATTTGTGCTTCTTAGATAGACCTTGAGTCTTAAAACGAAGCATAAACAGAGGAATATTGATGCTTCCTTTCAGGTTTGATTGCTTAAATTCTTTCTCGTGTCGTACATCGATAATTACGGCATCATCCTCTTTGACCATCCGCATCGCCTCTGAAAACTCTACCTGATGTAGAGTGGGGTTTTTTAACAGCTCCTCAAAATCAGCCTTGCCGAGACGCATCAAAACGCCATCTGTGCTCATAGTTACAGTTGCATTTCGAGTATTGTTTGAGATGAGAGCATCTTCACCAAAACCGGTGCCCGAGTTCAGATCTGCCAGTTTAATCTCTTTGCCACTGGCTCCAGCATGGGTCACCACACACTGTCCCTGACGGATGTAGTAATAGTAATCGCCTTCGTCACCCTGACGGATGACAACCTCATCGGCTTTAAACGGAACGGCCTCCATCTTAATAAAAAGCATCTGAAGACTTGCTGGTGGAATCCGTTGAAAGATCTCCGACTTGAGCATGTTACCCATCCAGTCGTCATCGTCGTCATCTGTTGACGAATCAAAGCCAGAGACCACCAGGCTTTCAGTTTTGTCCCAGGAAAGCAGCAGATCGAGGTAACCGTTATCTACTCGAAAAAACTGTATGGGTGTCTTGGCTATAGCTGTTTTGGTACGGGTAGGAGCAGGATCGAGTGGATTTCGAGATTGAGCTGTACCCCCAACAACCACACTTTTCCCACCATCTTCAGCTAGAAGGTAGACCTCACCTTTCAAGAGATAGATAGACTGAGAGGCAGACTGACCACGTTTAAAAAGCGGTTTATCCTTATCGAGCGCTTCAAGCTTAATTTTGCCGGCCAACTCTTGCAAATTTTCGATCGTCAGTTCACCTAACGGTACGAAATTTCTTAAAAATTGAATATCAACGGGAGCTGGCATCTAAATTAAACGGTCGCTTTATTATTATGACTATATATCGGATTTGGCATTATATCGGGCCTGCGCCTATCTGTAATTAATTAATAAGAAATTACAGAGCTTCTTTTTGGTTTTACAGGCCGAAATATTTATATTTATTAATAAATTATGACTTCACTTTATTAAAAATCTGTTCAACGAACAACTTAATTATTATCAATAAAATCAGTTGATGAGAATAAACTTTATAACTGGATACAAGCTTTAGCGAGATATAGCACAACATCATGTTAACTAAGCCTCTAATAAGTTCATACTTGTATTAACTCAAGCGCAAGGTGGGAAAAAGAAATGATATTGACACTGTGTCAGTGGGTTATATGTGTGGGTAGGCCTGAATAGTGATTGTAGAGCGCGCCACAGAGCCAAAACTACCGCCAGAGCGACAATGTCACAA
>JAPHSO010000291.1 GCA_026193675.1 Gammaproteobacteria bacterium
CCCTCCACCACTAGCAGCCCCAGCTTCAGTCTCCTCGGTATCACCACCACCGAGCAGATCACCTAGCGTCAGAAGATTAACCGGTGTCGCCGGCAGAGGCGCCTCACCCTCTCTAATAATGGAGGTCTGTCCCTTGCGAAGAATTACCCGCTTAAGGATTTTTGGATTGGGGCTGTAAACAACAGTCATCCCCTCAAAGACAATAACCTGTGTGTACCTGGCGTGAACAATTACAATAAAGTCAGTACCTTGTACACCGGCAATAGCGCTCGGTGTCTTTACCTTGAATGATTCACTACGGCTGGAGAAGAGATCACTCACAAAGGCACGTAACCTTCCACGAGCCACCTCAATCACACCATTGGGCTCACCCTCTGTGCGATAGTTGGAGATCTCTATGCGACTGTTTTCACCCAGAGTCAATCGGCTCTTATCTGCCATGGTGATGATCAACTCTGACTGACGCCCGGTACGTAATTTATCCTGCACCAAAATTGGCGCCTCAAGTGTCAGATTTTTCGGGGCTGCATCATCACGTACAACATCGGCACTACCGATAAGTTTTGATACCGAGCCGACCTGCTTGGCAAAACTCGGAGCGGCAAATAAGAGTAAGCCTGAAGCTGCAAGCGCCCATAGCCAATTTCTATTATCCATCTGATTCCCCAATTCCCAGTTAAAAGTGCCAGTCCAAGCCTATCCCGCTTATACTTCTACTATAGTCATAAAAATCGATATTGGAATGGCGGTCACTCCATAATCCTTTAACTTTCAGCTCCCTTCTCCTATCCAGCCGGTAACTTAGACTCAATAAAAGCGAAAGTGAGTGATCACTTCTTATGACGCCATAACCGCTATGCAGATTTCTAAATGCCTGCCTGCTAACAATAAGATCCAGTCCCGCCTCATACCGTTTTAAGGGAGAGTAGCTAAAGTAGGATGCCAGCCTGTGTTCTCGATAATCCCAGTGAGCACCGTCACTATTATTGTTCAGTAGGGTTAGCATATATCTCCCTCGGATAAGGTTTCGATAAAAACGATTCTGATAAAGAAGCTCCACTCCAAGTTGTTCACCGCTACGCATCTCCTCAAGCGGAACATCATCTCGATACTCATTATGTTGATACTTCAGGATTCCATGTATCGAGCCCGTTTTACCATAGTTTAAATAGATCTCAGGGGAGATGGAGTGACTCCGATTGTAGGATTCTAAATTTAGAATTGAGTTTGAATATCGATATGGGACACGCAGACCATATTGCCCCAGAGGCATGTGGATACCAGCAGAAAGAGATTGTCGAGAGAGATTATATTCTGATCTTTTGTTGTGGCTGCTTTGATAAAGTTTCACATCTCCGTAGAGCTGACGATTTTCCTTCAATGGTTTGTTTGTCGACAGCTTTGCGGTAAAAACATGGCGCATATCTGCTTTCCTTTCCAGGCCAGATGTTGCTTGGCGACTATCTGGCTCTACCAGCAGATAATCATCGAACTCCAACATATAGCCAAAATCAATAGCGTATCGTTTTTTCTTGCCAAAGTACCCCCGCTGCTGCTCCTTTAATGCATTAAGACGCACCTTTAGCTCCGCAATTTCAAAGGCATCAGGAGCAGATTGAATCAGTCGATTGGCATATTTAACCGCCTTCTGTTCCTCACCCCGCGCCATATAGAGTGATAACAGCTCTACTGAAAAGATCGCCTCTTTATCAGGATTGATTCTTGCTGCCTTTTCATAATCATCAACGGCCCCCTGACTATTCTGGTTAACAACCTGAAGACGGGCGCTCAATACCCAGGTTGTTTCGTTGTCGGCTGCATTCTCTTTTAAATATTCAAGATTTGATCCCGCCTTTGAATACTCTTTCAATATCAGCAGTGAATCCGACAACAGCAATCTTGATTCGATATCAGCAGGCTCTTCCTCAACAACCAGAGATAGAAGATCGGCTGCCTGCCGATATCTCAAAAGATGGTAGGTGGTGTGGCCCAATAATCGAGCAAAATGAAGACTTTGAGTAGTTTGATAGGCCTTCTCAAGAAGGGGGAGCGCCTCCTCGTAGTATTGTTGCTGGTAGAACTCTTCACCAGTTGGATTCTGGGCCTCATCGGCAAAGATCGTAGACGCCCATAGCATCAAGAGAACAAAAGATAGAAGCAGCCGTAGAGAACTACACCTACAGCACTCCATGCCCCTCACACTGTGATCTGATTGAAAAATAGTCTATCCCTTAGATTCATACCATCAACACTGCTCTACGACAGTTCAGTGGCAAATTATCACCAACATCAACCTCGCGACGCTTACTGCAGAGCAATCGTCACTAATAGTATAGTCTCTGATAACTCAATTAGGGCACCGGCACTATCACCAGTGGTGCCGCCAATCCGTTGCATGATGGCCCGGCGAAACAGAATGAAGAAGAGCATAACAACGGCCAACCCAATCCACATCTCAGTTTGAAGCTGTGGTGGAGATTCAACTCCCGGCAGTAGGCACCAGAGCAACAGAACTACACCCCATATAATCCATGCAGAATATTTTGGAAGATGGGTTGAAAGTACGCTTCCCATCCCCCCTTCTCGCACATAGGGCGTGGTCAAAAAAAGTAACAGGATCTGCGCCCTGCCTACCATCGGTATCAATAATAAAAGCAATAGATGATTCTGTTGAAGTACGGTATAGAGCGCTGCAAACTTCAACAATATGACGGAGACAATTGCGATAACACCCATCGGCCCACAATAGGGGTCTTTCATAATATCCAGGGTGCGTTGTCGATCCCCCATCCCCCCTACCCAGGCATCAGCGCTGTCACCCAGTCCATCAACATGTAGACCACCGGTGAGGACAATCCACAGCACTGTAATGATGGCTGCATTCAGTATGAGAGAATTTTCTGGCAGCATATTTGCCAGGCCATA
>JAPHSO010000005.1 GCA_026193675.1 Gammaproteobacteria bacterium
ACCGGAATATGTCATCATGCTCTTCAAGATTGGCAAGCGTATCAACCAATGTGAAGGCGAGCATATGGGGCAGATGGCTGGTTGCAGCGAGGACATCATCATGTCGCTCTACCGACATCTCGCTCACCTCGGCACCGGTCTGTTCCCACAACTGGCGCACAACCTGTAACGCATCAGCATCACTCTCTTCCAAGGGGGTCAGAATAACGCGTCGGCTGTTAAACAGTTCAGGGAATGCCGCCTCTACCCCACTCTTCTCGGTACCTGCAATTGGATGACCGGGGATAAAACGTGGCGGGATATCGCCAAAAGTGGTTCGAACCGCATCGACGACGGAGCCCTTGGTACTGCCCACATCGGTGACAATGGCACCCGCATCAATCGCCGACTGTAGATGTGGCAATATCTTACCAATAGCTCCTACAGGAACAGCGAGCAGAATCAGGTCACTTCCATCAACCGCAGCTTCAATAGAGCTCTCATAGCGATCGATAATCCCCAGCTCAACGCCTCTCTGCAGACTCTCCTGAGAGCGGCCATAACCGACGATCTCGGCTTTGCAACCATTCGCCTTTAACGCAGCAGCGAACGAGCCACCAATCAGACCTACGCCGACAATCGTAATCTGTTGAACAGAATCACTCATCTATATGGTGCGACCAATCGCCTCGGCAGTGATCTTCAACTCACCCATCAGCTTGTTAAGCTCCTCAGGACTAATCGCCTGATCGGCATCACACCACGCTTCACAAGGTGTGGGATGCATCTCTACCAATAGACCATCGGCACCGGCAGCAACCGCTGCACGTGAGAGCGCTGGAACCATCCACGCTTTCCCACCGGCATGGCTCGGGTCAACGATGACCGGCAGATGGGTCTCTCTCTTGAGGACAGGAATCGCAGTTACATCCAGCACATTGCGGTAGTAGGTCTCAAAGGTACGAACGCCTCGCTCACAGAAGATAATGTTGTGGTTTCCACCTGCGGCAATGTACTCAGCTGACATCAACCACTCTTTAATGGTGGCTGACATGCCACGCTTCAGAATGACCGGAATATGGGTTCGTCCCACCTCTTTAAGCAGATCGAAGTTCTGCATGTTGCGGGTGCCGATCTGAATCACATCGACCTTGTTCTCCATAAAGGCGTCTAGCTGACGTACGTCCATCAGTTCAGTGACGATGGGCATATTGTGTGGCTTGGCCACCTGCTTCATCATCTCTAACCCTTCAACGCCGACACCCTGAAATGAGTAGGGGCTGGTGCGAGGTTTAAAGGCACCACCACGCAGCATTCGACAACCTGCTGCTGCTACCGCTGCAGCCGACGCCTCCATCTGAGGTAATGTTTCGACTGAACAGGGACCGGCAATGACCTGAATCTGGTTACCACCCAGTTTGACACCATTAATATCGATGACGGTATCTGAATCGTGGTAGGTACGCGCCACAATCTTATAGGGCTGAGTCACCCGAATAACGCGTTCAACGCCAGCAATCGCCTGCAGCGCCTCCTTGTCGACCTTGTTCTCATCACCAGGCGCACCGATAACGGTACGCTCTACACCACGCGAGACGTGGTTATCTAGTCCAAACTGTTTCAGCTTATCGGTGACCGCATTAATCTGCTCGTCGGTCGCCTTGGGGGTCATAATAATAATCATCATTCAGTACTTTTAAGCTGGATAAAAAAATGAAGAGATCTATCGCTAGATCTCTATTTACCTAGATAGTGAGCCAATCCTTCCAGGAGACGCTGATTATCATCGGGACGACCTACAGTAATACGTAGATGGTTAGGCATCGCATAGTTGGCAACAGGTCGAACAATCACACCGTGACGAAGCAGTGCTTCATAGATAGGTTCTGCAGGTTGTCCAAAGTCGACACTAATAAAGTTACCGATAGAGGGAATATAGTCCAATCCCAGCGCTTTGACGCCCTTCTCGATTTGGGCCATTCCGGTGGTGTTCATCACAATGCTCTCCATCAGATGCTCAATATCGGTCAAAGCCGCCTCGGCACCGGCAAGGGCGACCGAGTTAACATTAAACGGCGGACGGATGCGATTCATCAGATCAGCAATCTGCGGATGGGAGATCGAATAACCGACACGGGCACCAGCAAGCGCATAGGCCTTAGAGAAGGTACGGGTCACCATCAGGTTTGGAAATTGCTCAATCCAGGGAATGGTCTCAGGAAACTCATCACCGGCAAGGTCAACGGCGTACTCATAGTAGGCCTCATCAACAACCACCACCACCTGCTCCGGTACCTGCTGCATAAACGTCAGTAGTACATTTTTGTTGAGCCAGGTTCCGGTAGGGTTATTGGGGTTGGCGATAAAGATCACCTTGGTCCTGGCCGTAATACGCTCAAGAATCGCATCAAGGTCGTAACCCCAATCTTTGGCCGGTGCAGAGACACCCACACCACCAATCGCCTGGGTGATCAGTGGATAGATGGCAAAAGAGTGGTCCGAGTAGAGCACCTCATCTCCAGGCTGAACCAGCGCACCAAGAATAAAGGCCAATGGATCACTAGAGCCGTTACCTAGCGTGATCTGTGCAGGGTCAACTGAATGCTTTTTAGCCAATGCAGCTTTTAGCTCAAAGCCGTTACCATCAGGATAGAGCCAGATATTCTCTAGCGCAGTTGTCATCGCCTTTTTGGCCGCTCTTGATGGACCAAATGGATTCTCGTTACTGGCGAGTTTGATGATGTTTGTCACACCATACTCACGCTCCAGCTCCTCAATCGGTTTACCCGGCTGGTAGGGGCGCAGCGAAGAGACCGCCTCTGAGGCTATTTTTGAAAAATCTATCATCACATTACCGCCTTAGGAAATGAGCCTAAAATTTTAAACAGTGAGGCCTGCGTCTTGAGCTCATCAATTGCAGTGGCAATTCGCTCCTCCTCACAGTGTCCATCAATATCGACAAAAAACAGATATTCCCAATTGGTCTGTTGCGAGGGTCGCGATTCGATACGCGACATCGAAACACCGTGGTTTGCCAACGGTTTCAACAGGTCAAACAGGGCTCCGGGGCGGTTTTGTGCAGAGACCAGCAGAACGGTTTTATCAATACCGCTCGGTGGCACCGCACTGCGTCCCAGGATCAAGAAACGGGTGGTGTTATCGGGATTGTCCTCAATATTCTTCTCAATCAGATTGAGGCCGTAGATCTCAGCGGCGGTTTCACCGGCAATCGCTGCAGAGGTGGGCTCTTCCGAGGCACGACGCGCCGCCTCGGCATTACTGCTCACATCAACCAGCTCGATATCGTGGGCATGTTGATTGAGCCACTGACGGCATTGAGCAAGCGACTGAGCATGTGAATAGATCTTTTTGACTTCACTCAGGTCAGAACCAAGCCCCATCAGATGATCATGAATCCTCAGAGCCACCTCACCGCAGATTTTAAGAGAGGAGTTCACCAGCTGATCAAGGGTATGGTTAATCACCCCCTCGGTCGAATTTTCGACAGGTACGACACCATAATCGACACTGCCGGCGGCAACCTCACGGAAGATGGCATCAATCGACTTTTGTGGTTGAGTCACCACAGAGTGTCCAAAGTGTTTCAACGTAGCGGCCTGAGTAAATGTTCCCTCTGGCCCGAGAAAGGCGACCGTCAACGGCTGCTCAAGCGCAAGACAGGCCGACATCACCTCACGGAACAGACGCGCCATCTCCTCTTTTGAGAGAGGACCGTTCTGGCGCTCCTGCACCTTACGAAGTACCTGAATTTCACGCTCTGGACGATAGAAGTTACTGCTCTCCCCCGCCTCAAGCTTAATCTCAGCCACCTCTTGAGCCAACGAAGCGCGCTCATTAATTAGATCTTGCAGCTGCTGATCGAGGGCATCGATTCGATCTCTAATTACAGCCAGTTTTGCATCACTACTCATTAGATTGCTCGACCGCTACCTGTTAACCAATGGCCCGTACAGCCAATACACCGTCGATCGCCAGCATCTCAGCAATCACCTCATCAGGAATTGCTTTGTCGACATCGACCAGAGTGTAAGCCAGGTCACCACGAGACTTGTTTAGCATATCGATAATGTTCAATCCCGCATCTGCCAGATCTGAAGAGATCTGACCCAGCATATTGGGTACATTAGAGTTCACAACAGAGAGTCTGAAAGCACCTTCAGTGCGAGGCATCTGAACCTCTGGGAAGTTGACCGAATTGAGCACGTTACCGTTCTCAAGATAGTCCTTCACCTGATCGGCCACCATGATGGCGCAGTTCTCTTCCGCTTCACGGGTTGAGGCACCAAGATGCGGCAGCGTAATGACCCGTGAATGGTTCTTCAACAGATTGGTCGGAAAATCACAAATATAGGCATAGGCCTTACCTGAATCGAGTGCACGAACCATCGCCTCATCGTTCACAATGCCGCTACGGGCAAAGTTAAGAATGACCACATTGTCTTTCATGTTCTTCAGACGCTCATCGTTAATCAGATCTTTAGTGGCATCAATAAGAGGAACGTGGAAGGTGACAAAATCGGAGTTATTGAGCAGCTCTTCAACACTGGATGCCTGCTTGACCGAGGCATCTAGCTGCCATGCGCCCTTAACGGTGATACCAGGGTCAAAACCGATAACATTCATCCCCAGGGCAATTGCAGCATTGGCGATACGCATACCGATAGCACCCAGCCCAACCACACCCAGAGTGCGTCCAGGCAGCTCAAAACCGCCGTAGTTCTTCTTACCCGCCTCGGTCGCCTTGCCAATCTCAGCATCGCTCCCTTCCAGATTTTTTGAAAAATCCCATGCCTGACCGATGTTACGACAGGCCATCAACATGCCGGCGATGACCAGCTCTTTTACTGCATTTGAGTTTGCGCCAGGTGCATTAAAGACACAGACACCCTTCTCACTCATCTTATCTAGAGGGATATTATTTACACCGGCACCGGCACGTCCAACCGCTTTAAGAGACTCGGGGATCTCCATATCGTGCATCTTAAATGAGCGCAGCAGAATCGCATCGGGATGCTGAATCTCTGAAGCAATCTCGTAGTTATCACGAGGCAGACGCTCCAGACCGGCGACTGAGATGTTGTTAAGTGTCAGAATTTTGTTCATCTAAAAAATTACCTGTATTTGTACTTTTCACTTTATCAGTAACTGTTCAGGTTGCCGCTGGATGGTTTCATATCAAGGCAAAAAATGTGAGTTTACAAGTGTAAATGACCATTTTTTAAACGCAGAGATGGAGTCATACAGTGGTGAGCTGGACTGTTACGCGTGTTTTGCTTCAAACTCCGCCATAAACGCGATCAATGCATCAACACCCTCTTCAGGCATCGCATTGTAGATACTTGCGCGCATACCACCCACTGAACGGTGCCCCTTCAGGGTGACCAGACCGGCCTCCTTCGCCTCGGCGAGGAAGGTGGCATCAAGCTCTGCATTGGCCAGAGTAAAGGGTACATTCATGATTGAACGACTTTTGACCTCAGTAGGATTGGCATAGAAATCTGATGCATCAATTGCCGCATAAAGCTTGGCCGCCTTACGCTCATTGATCTCAGCCATACCAGAGATGCCACCCTTCTCTTTCAGCCAGGCAAAGACCAGACCGGCCAGATACCAGCCGTAGGTGGGAGGCGTGTTGTACATTGAGTCTGCATCGGCGTGGGTTTTATAGTTAAACATAACCGGGGTGCCATCGATGGCGTCACCGATCAGATCTTCACGAATGATGACCAGAGTCAGACCGGCAGGACCGATATTCTTCTGTGCACCGGCGTAGATGACGCCAAACTTAGAGACATCCAGATCGCGTGAAAGAATGGCTGAAGAGAAGTCGGCCACCAGCGGCTTATCGCCCACCTCAGGGATGTATGGAAACTCAACACCCTCAATCGTCTCATTGGGTGTGTAGTGAACATAGGCGGCATCATCAGAAAGGTTCAGCTGCTCCTGAGTCGGGGTGGTCGAAAATTTGCCACTCTCAGCGGATGAATCAAAAGCGACATTCACTTCACAGTAACGTTGCGCCTCTTTGATCGCCTTCTTACCCCATGAACCGGTCAGAATGTAATCGGCCTTGTTGCCACCGCGTAGCAGGTTCATCGGCACCATTGCGAACTGACTCGATGCACCGCCTTGAAGGAAGAGTACCTTGTAGTTGTCAGGGATGTTCATCACCTCACGCAGATCGGCCTCGGCCTGGGCTGCAATCGACATATACTCCTTTCCACGGTGGGACATCTCCATCACCGACATACCGCTGCCATTCCAATCGAGCATCTCGGCTTGCGCCTTCTCAAGAACCGCATGTGGGAGCATTGCGGGACCAGCACTAAAGTTATAAATAGTCATAATTTCAATACGTTACCATGTATAGTTAAAGTAATATGTAATTCTGTTATTCTTCTGATGTCCCTTCAGGAGCCGCTTCAGAATCGCCATCAATCTCATCCTCATCGGACTCTGACTCGACAATGCGAGAAAGCCCAATCAGCTTCTCTTTGGCGGTCAGATTAATCAGCTTAACGCCCTGGGTATTTCGGCCCACAATCGAGACCTCTGCCACCCGTGTACGCACCAGTGTACCGCCATCGGTGATAAGCATAATCTCATCCTCATCATTGACGAGCACCGCACCAACCACTGCACCATTACGCTCAGAGGTCTGAATCGCGATAACGCCCTTACCGCCTCGTCCCTTCACTGGGTAATCTTCGATACGGGTCCGCTTACCAAAACCGTTCTCGGTCGAGGTGAGCACACAACCCTCATCGGCAATAATCAGTGCATTGACCTTATGCCCCTCAGGAAGACGAATACCACGCACACCACGCGAGACACGTCCCATCGAGCGGACGTCGGCCTCTTTAAAGCGAACCGACTTACCTTCACTGGAGAAGAGCATGATGTCCTGTTGGCCATCGGTGATATTGACCCCGACCAACTGGTCATCTTCAACCAGGTCGATGGCGATAATACCGTTGGCACGACGACGCGAGAATGCGGTCAGAGGTGTCTTCTTAACAGTACCGTTGGCGGTCGCCATAAAGACAAACTTGTCCTCTTCATACTCCCGAATCGGCAGAATCTGATTGATCCGCTCACCATCCAGGAGTGGCAGTAGATTGATGATCGGCTTACCGCGAGAGGCACGACCCGCCTGCGGCAGTTCATAGACCTTAAGCCAGTACATCTGTCCACGGCTTGAGAAGCAGAGGATGGTGTCATGGGTATTGGCGACAAACATCTTGTCGATGAAGTCTTCATTCTTGGTCGCTGCCGCCGATTTACCACGACCGCCACGCTTCTGAGCACGGTAGTCGGTCAATGGTTGATACTTGGCATAACCCTCATGTGACAGCGTCACCACCACATCCTCTTCAGAGATGAGATCTTCAAGGGTGAGATCGAGATGGGCTGTGTTGATCACCGTACGGCGCTCATCACCAAACTGCTCCTTCACCTCGACCATCTCATCACGGATCACCTGCATCAGGCGCGAAACGTTATTGAGGATATCGAGCAGGTCTTCGATCTTCTCGATCAGCTCTTTATATTCATGAATAATCTTGTCTTGCTCAAGACCGGTCAAACGATGCAGACGCAGCTCAAGAATCGCCTGAGCCTGTGCCTCGGATAGTCTGTAACCACCCTCAACCATACCAAATTCAGCAGCAAGTCCATCGGGGCGAGATGCCTCAGCACCAGCGGCAGATAGCATCGCACCGACCATACCCGCCTCCCAGGTTTGAGAGAGCAGTCCAATCTTCGCCTCGGCAGGATTTGCCGCCGCCTTGATCAGGGCGATAATCGGATCGATATTGGCCAGCGCCACGGCAAGACCTTCCAGCAGATGAGCACGCTCACGAGCCTTACGAAGATCATAAATGGTGCGGCGAGTCACCACCTCACGGCGGTGGTTAATAAAGGCCTTAATGATCTGTTTCAGATTGAGCAGACGGGGCTGACCATCAAGCAGCGCCACCATATTGATGCCAAAGGTGCTCTGCATCGCAGTCTGCTTGTAGAGGTTGTTGATAATCACCTCAGGGATCTCGCCACGCTTCAGCTCAACCACCATACGCATGCCATCTTTATCAGACTCATCACGCAGTTCCGAGATACCCTCGATCTTCTTCTCTTTGACCAGCTCGGCAATGCGCTCAATCAGACGCGCCTTGTTGACCTGATAGGGCAACTCGGTCACCACGATACGGGCACGCCCACTATCCATTGTCTCGGTATGGGTCTTGGCGCGCATCAATACGCGACCACGGCCAGTTCGATAGGCCTCGTGAATACCACTTACACCATTAATAATACCGGCAGTTGGGAAGTCGGGACCTGGGATATGTTCCATCAACCCTTCAACATCAATCTCAGGGTTATCAACCATCGCCAGACAGCCATTGATGATCTCGGTGAGATTGTGTGGCGGGATGTTGGTCGCCATGCCCACCGCGATACCGGCAGAACCATTGACTAATAGATTGGGGATTCGGGTCGGGAAGACCTCGGGCTCATGCTCCGACTCATCATAGTTGGGGATAAA
>JAPHSO010000194.1 GCA_026193675.1 Gammaproteobacteria bacterium
ACCACAGGAGGTTTGAACCAGATCTACTGAAAGCTCGTAAATCTGACGGGCTCCAGGCAGTGGTGCAAACAGAGACAGGTTCTGTTGCCAATCATCATCGCCGCTGTGGATAGCTCGTGCCTCACCATAAAGCCGTAGGATCAACGGCTTATCCTCAAACGCACAAAACATTAATGTCATTCGACTATTTTCCAGAAGATGAGCAGCAGTCTCATTACCACTCCCGGTGACGTTGAGCCATAGAACCCGATTTTTATCGAGCACCCTCAGACTGTCCATCCCCTTGGGTGAGAGATTGACTCTGCCATCTGCGGCAGCAGTTGCAACAAAGAAGATCTTCTGTTTCTCGATAAACTGTTGCAGATTTTCAGATATTTCATCAAAACGCTGGGCCATATCACTCTCAATTAATCACTCACTAACTACATTATAGGCTACTATAAACGGTCCAAATTTACCTGTTTTAATGCTCATCTTGATGATCACATTAACCACCCTCAATGCCCGTTACTCCCATACATCCATGGGACTCCGCTATCTAATAGCCAATATGGGAGAATTGATCCCGCAGACCACGATTACTGAGTTTACGATTCAACAACGTCCCATCGACATTGTTGAAGAGTTGCTCACAAACAGGCCAAGGATTATCGGTTTTGGGGTCTATATCTGGAATGTGCGAGAGACCACCGAGGTGGTTACGCTAATCAAAGCGGTCTCACCTGAAACGCTCATCATCCTGGGAGGACCTGAGGTGAGCTATGAGTGGGAGGAACAGAAGATCGTTCAACAGGCCGACTATCTACTGACAGGGATGTCTGAATTAGAGTTTGCCCCACTTTGCCAACAACTCATCTCTGGCAACCCTCCTCCACAGAAGGTGATTGAATGCTCAGTTCCAGCTCTCGATCAGATTGAGATGCCCTACGATTTCTATAGTGATGAAGATATTGCCAACCGAGTCATCTATGTCGAGGCGTCACGTGGCTGTCCCTTTAAATGCGAGTTCTGTCTCTCGGCACTTGATAAGACCAGCTGGCCTTTCAATTTAGAGCAATTTCTCGCAGCGATGGACAGGCTCTACCGTCGAGGTGTACGTCGCTTTAAGTTTGTTGATAGGACTTTCAACCTGAAGGTGGAGACAACACTCAAAATCCTTAGTTTCTTCCATGAAAGAGTAGATGAAAAATTACACCTCCATTTTGAGTTGGTGCCAGATCATCTTCCCGACCAACTTAAGACATCGATTGCACGTTTCCCATCAGGGGTTCTTCAGTTTGAGATCGGCATTCAGACCCTCAATGAAGAGGTTCAACAGCGAATCAGCCGTCGACAAGACAATGCAAAGAGCCTTGCCAATCTCGACTGGCTGCGCAGTAATCGGGTACATATCCATGCAGATCTCATCATGGGACTCCCTGGCGAGACGCTCGAGCAGTTTAGCCACAGCTTTAATGAACTGGTACGCCTTGGGATGCCGGAGATCCAGGTCGGTATTCTAAAACGGCTCAGAGGCTCCCCTATTGCTCGCCATACAGAGGCATTCAATATGATCTATAACCCACTGCCTCCATACAATTTGCTTGCAAATAGCACCATCAATTTTGGAAATATGCAGCGCCTGAGCCGCTTTGCCCGCTATTGGGAGATGATCGGCAACTCCGGCCGTTTCGCGCAGAGTCTGCCACTGTTGCTGGGAGATGAGCCATTTTCACAATTTTTGAAGTTTAGTGATTGGCTCTTTAAGACCACCCATCAAACACACAAAATTAATCTCGATCGACTCTTCAGATTGATCTTTGAATGGTTAGAGGTCACAGGTATTGAAAGTGGTATATCTCTGACTAAATTACGTGCTGATTTCAAGGCTATTGGTAGTGGTCGCATCATCAAATGGTTACAGCCAGAACCCACTAAACAGTAGATGTAACATTCTCCCTTTGTGCTAGTATTTAATTAATACTGAGCAAATTTAGGAAGAGATGGCATGCCACTTTCAGAAGCTATTCTAATTTTAATGGCTCTGCTGCTCGTTGGTGTTTTTGCATCCGGATTGGGGCGAAGATCTCCCATTCCATATACTGTGATTCTGGTCATTATCGGCATTGCACTTGGTGAACTATCCCATGCCTGGGAGACTCTAGCGGTTATTCAGGACTTCAAACTCACTCCTGATATGGTGCTATTTGTCTTCCTGCCCACTCTTGTTTTTGAATCGGGACTAAAACTCGACTCACGCCAGTTGATCAAAGATATCGCTCCTGTCTTGATGTTGGCAATTCCGGCCCTCCTCCTCTCAACGACCATCATTGGGCTTGGGATATGGTTGCTGTTTTCTATCGATTTGATCACCGCTCTGCTCTTTGGAGCACTGATTTCAGCAACAGATCCTGTGGCGGTTATCTCACTGTTTCAAGAGCTCGGCACACCACAGCGACTCACCGTGCTCGTTGAGGGTGAGTCGTTAATGAATGACGCCTCAGCCATCGTGCTCTTCTCCATACTGCTGGGGCTGGCTCTCGCTGGAGACAGCGCCACCTTTAGTCTACCTGCCGCACTACTGCAATTTGTAGAGGTCTTTTTCGGCGGCATTGTGGTTGGCATCATATTTGGCCTGTTCGTTTGCAGCTTGATTAGTCGAATGCGCCTGTCGATTGGCGCGGTGATATCGCTATCGATGGGGATGGCCTATGGGGCATTTATTATTGCTGAACACTATCTCCATCTCTCTGGGGTGATGGCGGTGGTCTCCTGCGCCATCATCTTTGGAATAATTGGTGCTCCCAAACTATCTCAGGAGAAGACCACAGCCTTGGGAGAGACCTGGGAGTTTCTGGTCTTTGTTGCCAACACGCTGCTATTTATCCTGGTTGGTGTCTCCATAGAGATCGCCACGCTAGTCAGTCATATCGATACTATCGCAATTGCGATAGTGCTGGTGTTGATAGCTCGTGCCAGTGCCATCTATACCCTGGTTCCAGTAACTGTCAGGCTCTTTAAGCTACCCACAATATCACTCAATGAAAGACATGTGATGTGGTGGGGTGGGCTTAAAGGTGGTCTTGCCATCGCCATCGTTCTCTCAATTCCCGACAGCCTGCCGGGGAAAGAGCTGTTAATTAATCTCACCCTTGGCGTCGTACTGTTTACTCTATTGGTTAATGCCCCATCTATTCGAGTGCTCATTGGCTGGTTGGGTATCAATGAGATGGATCCGTATGAAAAGGCTGAGCTCAAGATGGGTATTGAGGAGACTCGGGAAAACACTCAGAAACTATTGTCACAATTTTTTGATGCCAAAATTCTCTCGCGAGCCAGTCTGCATCAGGTTGAGAAACAGTCCGAGAAGATCCTAAGTGCCACCCTTCCAGAGAGCTCACCTGAAAATAGATTGAGATTGGTAAGACTTAATCTGTTGGGTGTAGAGAGTGGCGTACTCAACAGGCTCTACCATCAGGGCGTTATTCAGCAGTATACTTTTCTCGATCTTAGAGGCGAACTTAAACGTAAAAGAGAGCATCTCATAGGCGGTATCAAGGGCATTCAGAGTATTAAAGGCCGTCGCGCAAACATATTCTTAAGAATGGAAGATACTATTCTCAAACAGTTAAGAGAGCACGACTGGGCAACCGGACTACTAGCCTACTATCAGAACAGACGCATCTCACAACATTTGATTAAAGATGTTGCCAGTATCTTTATGACTCAAGCTGCCCTTGATGAGACCGAGAATAATCTCAGCCTCCCCGCTGATGAGATTACCCGCTTACAGGAGGGATATAAAAGGCGGCTTGAAATTTTTATCAACAGAATCTCTGAGACAAAGCTGAACTATCCTGAATTCTATAAACGGTTTGAGCAACATCTGTCTCTGCGCACCGCAATCAGGGGAGCCATTCAGGATGTCGATGCCAGCCTCCACCATAGCATTATTGGAGGAAAGGCCTATGCCAGTATCAGACAGATGCTCCTCTCTGCACTTTTCAGCATTCCCCCAATTACCAATCCCATACAAGAGCTGGACAAGCGGCAGTTAATCTCTCTAGTTCCGCTATTTAAGGGGCTACCGGAGACAATCACCAATAAGATAAGTGACCGGGCAAAACTGATCACTTTTCTCGCGGATGACACCGTCGTCGAACAGGGCGTTCGCGGTAATGCGCTCTATATCATCAATCATGGGCAGTTTGGGGTTTATCATGTGGATGAATCTGATCATGAGAAGCTTATCGCCCAACTCAGTGATGGTGACTTCTTTGGAGAGGTTGGACTACTTGAGCAATCTATTCGAACCGCAACAGTCAGGGCGCTCACAGAGGGTAGCGTTATGCGAATTGACCATAAGACGATCATTGAACTCTCAAAAGAGCACCACGAAATTGCCGAACGGTTAAAACAAGCCCATAAGAGTAGTGATTAGATGTGTAAAGCCACTATTCTGAAACCCCTTCAGAAGCATCGCTAGACTCATCATAACCGGTTGGAAATTTTCCGGTTAGAATGTAGGCAAAGGCGATCACCTCAGCCACTGCACGATAGAGATTTTCAGGAATCTCATCCCCTAATGGGATCTGTGCCAAAAGTGCACTCAATTCTGGATCCTGATGCAATGGGATATTGAACTCTTCGGCAATCTCAACAATCTGACGTGCAACCTCCCCTCGTCCCTTTGCTGTCAGTCTTGGGGCTCGCAGACCATCGTAATCGAGGGCTAGCGCAAACTCTGGCCGGCTGTTCTCTCGGTAATCTTTCACTCTTCAGACCTATACCTTCACATTCAGTAGAGAGATGTCATCTGGAAGTTTCGCCTCTGGAGGGGTAATGATTCCATGCAAAACTCGAAGATCGGCCACCTCAAGTCCAGCCCGCTCAAAAGCACTCTGAAGAGTTTGCAGATTCCGATTCACGAGTGCCAGCGTCTCCCTCTCTTCTGCCCAAATAGTGGTTGAAATAGAGCGGTCTAAAAGTTTCAGTTTGGCCCGCATCGGCCCCAGCGGTGACAGATTCATCTGTAGCGTAATACTCCATGGTGACGACTCTTTCTGCCGTTCTTCGGCAAGCGCCTCGCGCTCGATCTGCAGTGTAAATAGATTGATCTGATTGTTATTGAGCAGCGGCAACTCAAACTGCCATACCTGTTGAGATAAATCATCTTGTGATAGTGACGCGAGCTGTTGGGTCTGTATCCGAGCCACAGCACTATCACTACTTCGCAGGAGATCACCCAGCAGAGCAATTTGAGCCGAGCTGGCCACTCTCTTTGATGGCAAGTTAACCGACTGTTCTCCTCTCTCCTGTTTTCCTTTTGGGCCAGACTTATCGATAAGAAGCGGCCTTATCAGTGAAATAATTTGGTTTAGGCTAACCTTGAGATCTGCCCCCTGAAATAGTCCTGCTAAAAGTTTTGATTCGGTAAAGAGGCCACTATTAGCGAGTGCCTGACGTAGTAGTGGTGCATTATTCATCTTGTCAGCTATCGGTAACTGTTTAATCAATTTATCAACCGATGACTGAATGCTTTCAGGTAGTTGCCCTCTATTTGTGTCAACAGAAACTATCTTCTGCAGAGAGTCAGCCAGATTTTGTTGGCGAGGCAGGATGGATCGATAGGCCTCTAATTTGAGCAGTTGGCGATACTGCTTAACATCTATCTGTTCCAAAATGGCTGTTTCTATGTTCACCACCCTTAGGTAGATCTGTTCCCCTTTGGGCAATTTGATTTCAGTATTCGCTTTAACAATTTCACGACCAATCTGTAACATCAGCTCACTCTTCGCATTACTAGAGATCACTTTAGCTATCAGTAGCCCTCCCTCCTTGAGCTCTTTAATGATCGCTCCCTCTGGAATTCTAATTTGAGCAACTGTTACTCTGTCCGAGATAGAGGCACTTGCTGAAGGAAGAGTCGCTGTTACATCAGCCCTGACATATTGCTTCGTAGGATCTAAAACAGAGACAATCTGTAGCTGTGGTAACTTTCCCGGAGCAACTAATTCCAGAGTGAGCGTCTGCCCCTGTTTGACTTGATGGCTAGATACCGCCTTAAACTCCCTCTGGCCAATGAGCAATCGAACAACAGACTGAGGATTATTGACAGATAGCACCTTCACATCCAATCTACCTTCAGAATTTATCGGCAAACTATCTGATAGTGAGAGCAGCTTAATGGTTCCACCACGACTCTGAGAATGTTCTACCGACGGGATTTGTGATGCCAGACTGGAAGAGACGATTCGCAGCAGAGGCTCTTTACCTGCAGTAACAACCTTTAGCTTTACAGTATCACCAGAGTTGAGCACTCGCTCTGTCTGAGCCGCCAGCTTAAAACCGGCTATTTGCAGAATCACATCTCCCTTGGTGTTGCTCACGCTTTGAACAACCTTCGCCAAAACAGTATCTCCCTGTTTAAACAGATCTCCAGTCAATTGCGATGATGTTAAATCGCCTGCTCTAAGGGATATTCTTACCAGGTTAGAGGATGATATTGGGGAGGAGTTTTGCATCAGACTTGCAGTTATACACTACTGAGCAAAACCATAACCAGGCATGGCCATGATTTATAACCTATTACGCCTGTTACACCCTGATTGAAGCGCGCCATAACACTTTATACTTTATTGACTCTATCAATAATCTCTATCGTCCAGAATTGAGATGAGATAAAGAAAATTTCAGACTTTAGCGACATATCAGTCACAGGAGATATGACTGGGAAGTGAATCGATTGGATATTTCTGATAATAAAATGACCCTACAGAAGTGCATAGGGTAATAAGGGAATTTAATTTTCGTAAAGAGCCTTATTGAAAAAGAAAACTGCTTTCTAGGAGTATTTCACACAGTTATCCCAAATAGATGGGAACCACTACAGTTATGCCACCTCTCCAAATAGAGCTCGGTACATCCTCTGGTCTCTCTGTAGCAATTTTTCGTAAACTTTTACTGCCCACAGGTCATCTGGCTTGCGGCTATGGCGATCCAGCTTCTGATATCCCTCACTTAAATCATCAATCCGACGACGAAGCTGATGTTTTACCGATGGCTCATTTGAGTACATATCCCTATCTCCTCATTTATTTTTATGAGCAGAGATTATCGGCAATGATTCTCATTTAATCTGTAGGAAGAGCTTGTAATAATTTATCAGAATGTACCTACAATTTAACAAGTTACGGCATGATGGAAATAGCAGGGAGATCTAAAGCATTCAACTGTTCACGCAGCGTTAAGATCTGCTCATCCCAATATCCGGCTCGGTTAAACCATGGGAAATGGTGAGGAAATGCAGGATCCTTCCAACGTTTTGCCAACCAGTAGCTGTAGTGAATTATTCTCAGAGTACGCAGCGGCTCAATCAATACCAGTTCCCGGTGATTAAAATTATAAAACTCCTCATACCCCTCAATCAGCTCTGCCAGTTGACCCCGCATTTCACCTCGATCACCTGAAAGCAGCAACCAGAGATCCTGCACCGCAGGTCCCATCTTGCAGTCGTCGGTATCGACAATATTCAGCTCCCGGTCTCGCTGCAGAATATTGCCGGGATGAAAATCTCCATGAATGCGGATCTCATCAAAATCTCCAGCCTCTTCAAAGTGGTTTTGAATGCGCGGCAGAATCTCCTCAACCAGACTTCGATACTGCTGCTGATGTCCCGCAGGAATGAATCCCTCTTCGAGCAGATATTGATAGGACTGTACCCCCATATCATCCACATTTACTCTGCTGCGGTATTTAAACGGTTTGAGAGCGCCTACAGCATGAATTCTGCCAACAAGTCGTCCTAATCTGAAGAGGATTTCAGGATCCTCAAGGGTTGGATAGCGCCCACCCAC
>JAPHSO010000281.1 GCA_026193675.1 Gammaproteobacteria bacterium
CTTCACGATTGCTAACGTTGTTAAAGAGCTTAATAGACCAACGATGATGCTTGCCCCTAATAAAACATTAGCGGCGCAATTATATGGTGAAATGAAAGAATTTTTCCCAAATAACGCGGTTGAATATTTTGTCTCTTATTATGATTACTACCAACCAGAAGCATATGTTCCAACAACAGATACCTTTATTGAAAAGGATGCCTCAATTAACGAACATATCGAGCAGATGCGTCTATCTGCCACAAAAGCGCTGATGGAGCGGCCTGATGTCATTATTATCGCAACTGTCTCTGCCATCTATGGTCTGGGTGATCCAGATTCCTATCTGAAGATGATGCTGCACGTGGTGCGTGGCGATACGATTGATCGGGAACAGGTGCTGAGACGGCTGGCAGAGTTGCAGTACAAACGTAATGATGTGGAGTTGCACCGCGCAACCTATCGGGTGCGTGGGGATGTGATCGATGTTTTCCCCGCTGAATCGGAAGATGAGGCGGTTCGTATCGAACTGTTTGACGATGAGGTGGAGTCGATCGCCTGGTTTGATCCACTCACTGGTGAGGTGCTGCGTCGTGTCGCTAGGGTGACCATCTATCCGAAGACCCACTATGTCACCCCAAGACAGAAGATCCTTGATGCGGTTGAATCGATCAAGGGGGAGCTAAAGGAGCGTCTGGAAGATCTCCGAAACAATGACCGTCTGGTAGAGGCTCAGCGTCTGGAGGAGCGTACCAAGTATGATATAGAGATGATGTTGGAATTGGGCTATTGCTCCGGCATCGAGAACTATTCGCGTTACCTTTCAGGCCGCAAACCGGGTGAGCCGCCACCAACGCTCTATGACTATCTGCCGGATGATGCCCTTCTGGTGATAGATGAGAGTCACGTAACGGTGCCACAGATAGGGGCGATGTATCGGGGGGATCGTTCCAGAAAGGAGAATCTGGTCAATTATGGCTTCAGATTGCCTTCGGCCCTTGATAATCGTCCGATGCGCTTTGAGGAGTTTGAGAGAATATCGCCTCAGACCATCTATGTGACAGCGACGCCGCGTGATTATGAGATTGAGCACTCTGGTGAGGTGGTCGAGCAGGTGGTGAGACCGACCGGTCTGATTGATCCTGAGGTGGAGATACGTCCGGCAACGACTCAGGTTGATGATCTGCTTTCAGAAATAAATCGTTACAGCGCCAATGGCCACCGTATTTTGGTCACCACCCTGACCAAAAGGATGTCGGAGGATCTCACCGACTATCTTGATGAGCATGGCGTTAAGGTGCGCTACCTTCACTCTGACATTGATACTGTTGAACGGGTAGAGATTATCCGCGATCTCCGATTGGGCGAGTTTGATGTGCTGGTCGGTATCAACCTGCTCCGGGAGGGATTGGATATGCCTGAGGTTGCATTGGTTGCGATTCTTGATGCCGATAAGGAGGGATTTCTGCGCTCAGAGACATCGCTTATCCAGACCATTGGTCGTGCAGCCCGAAATCTACACGGAAAGGCGATCCTCTACGCCGACAGGATAACTAAATCGATGCAGAAGGCGATCGACGAGACCGGCCGTCGCCGTGCCAAGCAGATTGAACATAACGAGGAGCATGGCATCACACCCAAGGGTATCGAAAAGGCGGTGGCCGATATTCTTGAGACCGGTTATCCCGGCTCGAAGAATGTGAGACGGATGCTTAAGACTGCAGAGGACATTGTCGAATATGCCTCAATGAGCCATGCCGAAGTTCAGAAGGAGTTGAAGCGACTCGAAAAGCAGATGTATAAACATGCTGAGAATCTGGAGTTTGAGGAGGCGGGCGCGATTAGGGACAAAATCCATAAAATTCAGGAAAACCACCTCGGTATGGCCCTTTAGAGGTAATGGCTAATTTAATTCCTACCCCCATTGATAATTTAGCTCCAAAGCACCACTAGAGTATAATTAATAAACTTAATATATTAATCACATTAACTTTCTACTATAACTGACTGAAATTATGGACTTTTTACCTATTTTTCTTAACATTAAGGGTCAGCCCTGCCTCGTTGTAGGTGGTGGTGACATTGCAGCTCGTAAAGCATCTTTGTTGCTTGAGGCCGATGGGGCCGTCACCGTTGTCAGCCCAGAGCTTTCAAGCCAGATGGCCGAATATGTTAAGGAGGGGCGGGTAACTCACCTGCAGGGTACATTTGAAGTTTCAAACCTTGATGGCATGAGAGTGGTGATTGCTGCGACGGATGATCGTGCGGTAAATGAGCAGGTCTCACTGGAGTGTCAGAACCGTTCCATCCCGGTCAATGTGGTCGATAATCCAGACCTGTGCAGCTTTATCATGCCATCGATCATCGATCGCTCACCGGTACAGATTGCGATCTCAACAGGCGGTGCATCTCCTGTGCTGGCTCGTATTCTGCGTGCTCGTCTTGAATCGACTATACCGGCTGCCTACGGCCGTTTGGCTGCCATGGTCAACGGCTTCAGAGACAAGGTGAAAGCACGATTTGGTGATGTAAATAGCCGTCGCAACTTCTGGGAAGGGGTGCTTCAGGGCGATGTTGCTGAACTGGTTTTCGCCGGTAAAGATGAAAAAGCTGAAAAAGAGCTGGAACTGGCAATCGAGAAGGGTGACAGCTCAAAGGTTGGAGAGGTCTATCTGATAGGCGGTGGCCCCGGTGATCCCGATCTACTCACTTTCCGTGCACTGCGTCTGATGCAGCAGGCCGATGTGATTGTGCATGACCGTCTCATCTCTAAAGAGGTGCTTAACCTCACCCGTCGTGATGCCGACCGTATCTATGTCGGTAAAGAGCGCGATCAACACACCGTACCACAGGATCAGATCAACCAGCTTTTGGTTGATCTTGCCAAAGAGGGGAAACGCGTTTGTCGCCTGAAAGGGGGAGATCCATTTGTCTTTGGACGTGGTGGTGAGGAGATCGAAACGCTTTCTGAAAATGGTGTTAACTTCCAGGTGGTGCCCGGTATCACTGCAGCGCTTGGCACCTCTGCCTATGCCGGTATTCCACTCACCCATCGCGATTTTTCACAATCGGTTGTGTTTGTGACAGGGCACCTGAAAGATGGATCTACCGATCTGAACTGGAAGGGATTGGCGCAACCTAATCAGACCATCGTCTTCTACATGGGGCTCAAGGGGCTTCCAACAATCTGTGAGAAGCTGATTGAGAATGGTCTGCCTTCAGATCTTCCTATTGCTCTGGTTCAGCAGGCTACAACCCCAAGACAACGTGTCTTTACCGGCA
>JAPHSO010000154.1 GCA_026193675.1 Gammaproteobacteria bacterium
ACAAGATGTTCGAGAAGGTGGAGGTTCCTGTTCTGGGTGTTATCGAAAACATGAGTATTCACATCTGTTCTAACTGTGGTCACGAAGAGCAGATCTTCGGCGAGGGCGGTGGTCAGAAGATGTCTGATGACTTTAATATCCAGTTCCTCGGTGCACTGCCTCTAGACATGCAGATTCGCCAGGAGGCCGACAACGGCAAACCAACCGTAGCTGCAGATCCCGACTGTCGTGTTAGCGAAATCTACAAAGAGATTGGTCGCAAAACGACTGCCAAGCTTGCTCAGCAGGCTAAGGACTACAGCGCAAAATTCCCCAAGATCGTTATCGCTAACGACTAGAGTTAAAGCGCTCTACACTAAAAGGCGATCCAGATGGATCGCCTTTTTTGTTTAAGGGGATGCAACAATTCAATGGGGTGATATGCTTAGCCACTTAATCCAGACAATAGAACAGCAGGAAACAGAACAATGAGTGAAAAGTGGGATACCCGGTTTCTCGGACTTGCAGCCCATACTTCAGGATGGAGCAAAGATCCCTCATCGCAGGTTGGCGCCGTCATTACCGAGGGCAACCGAATTGTATCACTCGGTTATAACGGTTTTGCGGCAGGTGTCAGAGATACTGAGGAGCGGCTGAATGACCGAAACTGCAAACTCAACCTCACCATCCATGCCGAAGAGAATGCAATGATCTTTGCCAACCAGGATCTTAGCAACTGCACGGTTTATGTCACCCATCCACCCTGCCCTCGCTGTGCCTCTAAACTGATTCAGGAGCAGATCAAGCGGATCGTCTATATCAATCCCAGCGAAGATTTTCTCTCTCGCTGGGCCGATGACCTGAAACTCTCTCACGAGATGTATCATGAGGCAGAGGTTGAGATTACCAGTTACGAATTGGATGATGTTAATGTTGAGAAGGCATCGATTACCGTATCACCCGGTGGTTTCTTTAAGACTATTTTAAGCCGCTTTGTAAATGCTAAGCCAAAGTCTTAGCGTTATTGATTGAGTGATGTAGAGATAATCGTACTAGAAAAGCTATGGTCATCGGCATCCTGCACAATCTTAACCGGCAGATAATCGAGTGAAGGGGCAAACCATAGCGTCGTTTTGCGTTTCACCTCATTAATCCGCTCCACTTTGATCACCTCTAGTTGCCCCATAGAGGTCTCTATCTCTTCTATCTGCCCCACCTCAAATTGATAGGAGCGTAGTTGAGTTCGATCAACAACGGTGAAGTTGAGATTTTCATTTCTACTTTCACCATCTCTTAGGAGTGCTCTAATTCTATACTGATAGAGCAGTTTATCGCTCTCATCCCCCGTCAGTGGAAAGCTTTGAACACCATCTTTAGAGCTTGAGAGAATTTCACCGCCGGCAGTGTTGAACTCCACCCGCTCCTCAATCAGCCTGCCTTTCTTTGTCTTTTTGTAGTGATAGCTTTTTGGAACCACCTTGCTTTCGGCCATCGTAAAATGGCTCTCTTCGGATACGGTGTCATCAACAAAAAGTTTCCAGAAACCTGTCGTATAGCTTCTACTTTTTAGAATGTATTCTCCATCTGCGCTCTGTTGCAGGCTGCGCTCCAGCTTGCCGAGAGACATCCCGTCGGCCTGTAGCTTGTAAACCGCACTATAGTCGCTCTCTGCAAAAGCGATCACCGAAATGGTAAGAGACAGGAGGGAAAATATGAACCTCCTTAAAAAAGAGAACCCCGCTATTGCGGGGTCTGTTAAAGCGTTACTGCTAAGGGAGCTCATCAACCTCAACACCTTCACCCTCTTTATCAACCGGCATCAGATCCTCTTTACTAATACCCAGTGATAACGCCGCAGCACTGGCAACATAGATGGATGAGTATGTTCCAACCACGACGCCAATAAGAAGGGCCGTGGCAAAACCGTGAATCAATTCACCGCCAAAAATAAACAGAGCAACCAACACCAGAATAGTGGTGATCGATGTCATCAAGGTGCGCGAGAGGGTCTGATTAAGTGAACGATTGACAACATCTACAGAACTGCCTTTACGCAGCTTACGGAAGTTTTCACGAATGCGATCAAAGACCACAATGGTATCGTTGAGTGAGTAACCGATCACCGCCAGCACCGCAGCCAGCACCGTTAGATCAAACTCGATCTGGAATAGGGCAAAACAGCCGATGGTGATCAGTACATCGTGTATCAGCGCTGCCACCGAACCGATTGCAAAGCGGTACTCAAAGCGCATTGCGACATAGATAAGGATCCCGATCAGTGCATAGATCATCGCCAGACCACCATCTTCAGTCAGCTCTTCACCGACCTGGGGTCCGACAAACTCCTGACGGCGCATCTCTACACCACTATTTTGATCACGAAGTGCTATGACCACTTGATCGCTCAGTGAAGCACTCGACTGCTCGGCACGAGGTGCGATACGGATCAGTACATCGGAAGCGGTACCAAAATGCTGCACAACGGCATCACTAAATCCGGCCTGTCCCAATGATTCACGAATCGGTTGAAGATCCACCGACTCAGGGTAACCGACCTCAATCAGCGTACCACCGGTAAAATCGATACCCCAGTTGAGTGAGTTGATGGCAATCGAACCGAGCGATGTCAGGAGCAAAATAGTTGAGAAGATGACCGCAAACTTGCGGCCGCCCATGAAATTGAAGTGAGTCTCTTGTTTAAATAGCTGCATCGTTGTTTATCCTTTAAATAGAGAGGCTCTTGATGTTCTTACTGCCGATTGAGAGGTTAATCACCGCACGGGTACCCATAATGGCGGTAAACATCGAAGTGATGATTCCAATGGAGAGCGTGATGGCAAATCCCTTAATTGGTCCCGTACCAAAACCAAACAGCACCATCGCCGCAATCAATGTTGTGACGTTGGCATCAGCAATGGTTGAGAAGGCCTTTTCGTAGCCGGCATGGATACTCGCATGAGGTGTATTTCCAACACGCAGCTCCTCACGAATACGTTCAAAGATCAGCACGTTGGCATCAACAGCCATACCGACCGTTAACACAATACCGGCGATACCGGGCAGTGTTAGAGTTGCCTGGAGCAATGAGAGTATCGCAACGATAAAGACCAGATTGAGAGTCAGCGCCAGGTTGGCAACAAAACCGAAGCCCTTGTACCAAAGCACCATAAAGACCAGTACAAAGGTAAAGCCGATCACAACTGAGGCAAAACCCTGATCTATATTGTCCTGTCCCAGGCTTGGGCCGATGGTCCGCTCTTCGATAATTTCGATAGGAGCAGCCAGAGCGCCTGCACGTAGCAGTAGCGAGAGGTTCCGCGCCTCTTCACTGCTATCCAAACCTGTGGTCTGGAACCTTTTACTGAAGTGGCCACGAATCACTGCAATGCTGATCACCTCTTCAACTCGACTACGCACCTTGGTGCGGACGCCGTTGACCTCCTTGGTCTCTACCTTACTCTCAATAAAGACCACAGCCATCCGCTTACCCACATTATCGCGGGTGTTGTGGCTCATCTTACGAGCACCTTTGCTATCGAGCGTGACCGACACCTGAGGTGAACCGGTCTCATCAAGACCGGAAGATGCATCAATAATCTGATCACCGGTGATAATGACCCGCTTGTAGAGCAGCACAGGTCGACCATCACGCCCTTTATAGATTCGTGAACCGACCGGCACACGGCCATTAAGTGCCGGTTGGAGATCGTGCTTGTCATCTTCCATGTGATACTCAAGTGTTGCAGTCGCGCCGAGGATCTCCTTGGCGCGCGCAGTGTCCTGGATACCTGGAAGTTGAACCACAATACGGTTATCGCCCTGCTGCTGGATCACCGGCTCGGCAACCCCCAACTCATTCACACGATTGCGCAGGGTGGTGATATTTTGCTTGAGGGCAAATTTTCGTGTCTCGAGCTGCTCCTGCTGATTGAGACGGGCAAACAGAAACAGAGAACCGTCACGTTCCGCCTCCTCAATATCGAGTCCACGGTACTCAGATTTAATTAACTCCAGGGCCTGACTGCGCAGCTCTGCATCACGGAAACGTACCTCAACCTGTTCATCACGATCGTTGATAGTGAGGTAACGAATCTTCTTATCACGTAGTGTAGAACGTATATCATCGACATAACGGGCAACCGCCTGTGTCACAGCCGCATCCATATCGACCTCAAGCAGGAAATGAACCCCACCCCGCAGATCAAGACCAAGATACATGGGACGTGCATTAAACTCTTTCAGCCAGTCCGGTGTTGCTGGAGCCAGATTGAGAGCAGAGACATAGCTATTACCCAGCTCAGCTTTTACCCCATCATATGCCTTTAGCTGATCATTGGTGTTGGCGAAGCGGACCAGAAAGGAGTCACGTAGCAGTTTGAACGACTTATAGGGAATTTGTTTGTCATCCAGCACCTTGAGTACACGATCACGGGTTGTCTCATCAATTTGGGACATACGCGTTGCGGTGACCTGCAGTGCAGGATCATCGCCATACAAATTTGGTAGTGCGTAGATGACACCGAACACCAGAAAAACGGTGATCAGCAGGTATTTCCATAATGGATATTGGTTAAGCATCGATGACTCTCAGATTCTTATTTTCGATGAATTTATGTACAGGATCTACGGCATGCCGCAAGCACAAAGATGTGCTGGAGCGGCGAGATACTCTGGAAATTACCTGTCACTTAATATTTTTGATCGAGCCTTTTGGTAGTACCGAAGCCACCGCCTGACGCTGCATCAAAATTTCAACCCCCTCATTGAGCTCTACCTTGACGTACTCATCGTCAACCGAAGTGACTTTTCCCAGGATACCGCCGGTGGTTATCACCTCTTCACCCTTTTGCAGACCTTCAGTCATCGCCTTATGCTCTTTAGCACGCTTCTGCTGTGGACGAATCAACAGGAAGTAGAAGACGATGAATAGAACGATAAATGGAAGAAGCGCCTCCAGCATGCCTGGCTGCTGCTGGGCCGCTGCTGCGCCCTCTGCGAATGCGTCAGAGATAAAAAAGCTCATAGTGTTTCCTTTCTAAATATTAATAAATTTATTGCAATGTTCAGGTTGCGCCTGCTCTGCTTCAACACAGGGATGAGGTGGAGCAGATGTGAGCTGCCCATTATGGCACAGCTTCGCCTCGATCCGAATAGAACTGCTCAACAAACTGATCGAAACGGTTATCAGCAATTGCGACCCGAATCTCACTCATAAGTTCCTGATAGTAATAGAGGTTATGAATGGTATTAAGACGCGCACCGAGAATCTCTTTGGCCTTATCGAGATGGCGCAGATAACTACGGCTGTAGTTCTGACAGGTGTAACAGCCACAACTCTCATCAATGGGGCCGGTATCAAATTCATGTTTGGCATTACGAATCTTCACTGTACCGTGGCGGGTGAAGAGAAAACCGTTACGCGCATTACGGGTGGGAAGCACACAATCGAACATATCGATACCCCGACGCACCGCTTCCACAATATCTCCAGGTGTACCGACGCCCATCAGATAACGTGGTGCATCCTCTGGCATAACCGGTGCCAGATGTTCCAGCACCTTAATCATCTCCTCTTTAGGCTCACCCACTGAGAGTCCGCCAATGGCATAACCGTCAAAACCGATCTCTTTGAGGCCTGCGATCGATTCATCACGTAGTTCGGGATACATCCCACCCTGAACGATACCGAACAGAGCATTGGGGTTATCACCATGAGCATCTTTACTTCGCCTGGCCCAACGCAGCGAAAGCTCCATCGAATATCGCGCCTCATCTTCGGTTGCCGGATATGGGGTGCACTCATCAAAGATCATCACAATATCGGAACCGAGGTCACGCTGTACCTGCATCGACTCCTCTGGCCCCATGAAGATTTTGTCACCATTCACAGGGGAGCTAAAGGTGACCCCCTCCTCGGTGATCTTGCGCATCTTGCCGAGACTAAAGACCTGGAAACCACCCGAGTCGGTGAGAATTGGCCCCTGCCAGTTCATAAAATCATGCAGATCACCGTGAGCTTTAATCACCTCCATACCGGGACGCAACGAAAGATGAAATGTGTTGCCAAGAATAATCTCCGCACCAATCCCCTTTAGCTCCTCGGGTGTCATCGCCTTCACAGTGCCGTAGGTGCCGACCGGCATAAATGCGGGGGTCTCA
>JAPHSO010000099.1 GCA_026193675.1 Gammaproteobacteria bacterium
ACCAACCTGACGCTCAGGGTTAACATCCGAAAGAGAGGCCTCCACAAATACTGAAATAATGCCCATGTCGACTCCGACCCCAAGCTAACGGGATAGGGTTAGTGAGTCATAACTCCTGATAATCCCCCCAATAGCCCCAAATATTTCCCAATTCTAATATAAGGCTGTAAAATAGCCGGCTGCTTTCGGGCTTGGTGGCTTTCGCTCTTCGAGATGACTCGCAGCAACAGCCCGCACCATCGAAGATGGTTATAAATAGGCAACGAATTCAACGACTTATCATTTATGAATTTATTTAGGAGAAAAACATGAGACTCATTCTTTTGGGTGCACCTGGTGCAGGTAAAGGTACTGTTGCAAAAATGCTGACCGCTATCGACGGTTCTGTTCAGATCTCAACTGGCGACATCCTGCGTGGCGCTGTTCGTGATGGAACTGATCTGGGTAAAGAGGCTGAGGGTTACATGAACTCTGGCGCACTGGTTCCTGATGAGCTGATTCTCAACATCATGGGTGAGCGTCTTCTTGAGGATGACTGCAAGAGCGGTTTCCTGCTTGACGGTTTCCCACGCACTATCCCACAAGCAGATGCACTGGGTGCAATGCTAGATAAGCTCGGCATCACTCTTGATGGCGCAGTAAACCTCGACGTTCCACGTGACGTTATCCTGGACCGTCTGACCACTCGTCGCACCTGTTCAAACTCTGAGTGTCAGGCTATCTACAACGTTAAGAGCATGCCTTCTAAGGTTGAGGGTGTTTGTGACAAGTGTGGCAGCCCAACTATCCAGCGTGATGATGAGACTGAAGAGGCTATCACCAAGCGTCTTGAGACCTTCAACGAGCAGACTGCTCCTCTGGTTGGCTACTACGAAGGTAAGGGCAACCTGATCAACGTAAACGCGACCTCTAGCGATGCCGTTGTTGAAGCGATTCAAGCTGCTATTGCTTAATCGATAGATTCAGGCTGGTAACAGTCTAATCGTGAGAGGCCGCATCCATTTGGGTGCGGCCTCTTTATTTGTTAGAAGATTTTCAGGAGTCTTCTAACAAATAATAAAGCCGAATAATCGCGCAAACAGAATTAGTGGAGCTCTTATGAAAGTCGTTATGATCGATGCCGCCAATATGCCCGGCGAAGCGTGGTTTCCTAGCCTCAACCTAAGGAAATACGGTTGGGAACAATATTTAACGATAGAAGATGAGGACATTGAAAAGGTTGTCTGGCGCTGTGACTGTATCGTCGCCGCCAAGGATCCGGTCAACAGAGCAATGCTCGACCAGGCCTTTAAGATACAGCTGATTGTCGCGGCCGGTGACTCCACCGATCATATCGATCTGGAGGCGGCCAAAGAGCGGGGCATTAAGGTCTGTCATGTACCCGGCAGAGACCACGCCAACATCGATGATGACAAAAAGATCTGTCGTGAAGTGGTCTCAGCCATTAACGCCTTTATCAAAGGCAATGACTACAACCGGGTCGTTTAACCTCCGTACCCGAGCCTACCAAACACGATAATAAGGTCTATCATTGGGTATCAATTAGAGATTTGTGCTCTTATCCCCATCTCTTACTTGAGTAGCTGCTGTTCGCAGGGTTGCCTGGCTGGAAGCCGGCTTGTAAGATAATTACTACAATCCAGGGTAAGGCTGATGCAAATAACATCCAGATTAACCAACAGGCTCAGATTAACCATCATAGCGGGAGTCACACTTATTCCGCTCATCAGCGTTGTCGCTGTTGTCTTTGTAAGTACATCTTTCCCGATATACCGCACTATGGACAACATCGTCTATGAATCGGTAGAAGAGATGATGCCACTGGTTTATCTTGGAGATTCCACTTACCGAGCAGCGATGTCCCTACATGACAACCTTATTGAAGGGAATTCACGGGAGGTAAAAGCATGGCAGGAGGCGAGCAAAAAGGTTGATGAACATTTTGACACTGCAATTGCAAAAATGACCTTCCCTGAAGAGGTCACTGAACTCAATCGACTTAAAATATTATGGACACAAAGAAAGATTGAGGGTGAAGGCATCATAAGTGCCACTCAGGAGAGATCAAGTCATGAACTTTATCAGTTGATGAAGCAGTTTGACGACGGGATCTACACCATTATTGATGGAATCCGGGGCATGCATGATGAGATGCATCACTATATCAATCATGAGTATAAGAAGGCGCAGACAATGCGAACTAATGCTCTGCTGATCACCTTGGCAACCCTGATTATCTCTCTTTTAATGGGAATCTCTGCAAGCCTGTTTCTGACTCGCGACAGAAGAAAACTGGTGACGGAGACAGAGCAGGATGTGCTCACTGGAATTCATAATCGTCGAGCCTTCGAGGAAATAATATCTAACATTGACGAGAGTAGTCAGCTAACACCGAGTGATCACTACTCTCTGATCATGATGGATATCGATGATTTTAAGGTGATAAATGATCAATACGGCCACCAATCTGGTGACAACGTATTACGCCACTTTACAACTCATGTGAACGCATCTCTACGCGAAGGTGACTTCTTTGCACGCTGGGGAGGGGAAGAGTTCGTCATGCTATTACCCAATACAGAGAAATTTGTTTCAAGGATTGTGGCAGAACGCATAAGAAAAAATATTGAAACAAGTATGGCCGCCGACACCAAAAACAGCCCGATCTCGTACACCGTTAGCATTGGGGTAGCCAGTTATCCTGATGATGGCCAACAAACTGAAAAGGTGATTGAGGCGGCAGACCGAGCCCTCTACCGTGCGAAACAGTCTGGAAAGAATCGGGTTATCAGCGCGGGTGAATCATTAA
>JAPHSO010000076.1 GCA_026193675.1 Gammaproteobacteria bacterium
AGCATGGCGATTTCCGGCATTTCGGCCAAAAGGCCGTCGAGAGCGTCGGTCACGAGCTGCTGTGCGCTGCTGCCGCGAACGGTGCAGGCGAGGCGCAACATCAGGTGACGCTCCTGGTCGAGGCGCAGCGTGAACGTGCACGGACATTGGTAGAGCTTGCAGAGATCTCTGCCTTCTACTATCGCGACTTTGAGGCCTTTGATGAGAAGGCCGCCAAAAAGAGTCTGACTGAGGCCGCGGTTGCACCTCTCAATCTACTTAAGCAGAAGTTTGCTGCCATTGATGAGTGGCAACGTGAGCCACTACATGCGGTAGTGAAGGCGGTGGTTGAAGAGCTGGAGCTTGGCTTCGGCAAGGTGGCGATGCCTCTGCGTGTTGCAGTTACCGGTGGTGCACCATCTCCTGATCTCGATCTGACCCTCTACCTCATTGGTAGAGAGGCCACTATTCGCCGCATCGATCAAGCAATCAGTCATATAAATGGATAGATGATTCATGAGTAACCCCGAAACAACAGAGCAGAGCCCGCGTACCAACTTTATCCGTCGCATTATCGATCAGGATATTGAGGCGGGAAAAAATGGTGGCAAGGTGGCAACCCGTTTTCCACCCGAGCCAAATGGTTATCTGCATATTGGTCATGCCAAATCGATCTGTCTCAACTTTGAGATCGCCGAGGATTACCATGGCCACTGCAATCTGAGATTTGACGATACCAACCCACAAAAAGAGAACATCGAATTTGTCGAGGCGATTCAGAACGATGTGAAGTGGCTCGGTTTTGACTGGGGTGATGAGGTGCTCTACGCATCGAACTATTTTGATCATCTCTACGGTTTTGCCGTAGAACTTATCAACAAGGGCCTCGCCTATGTCTGTGACCAGAATGCCGAAGAGATGCGCCAGTCTCGTGGCAACCTCACAACACCTGGCAGTGATAGTCCCTATAGAGCTCGCAGCGTTGAAGAGAATCTCGATCTGTTTGAGCGCATGAGCAAAGGTGAATTCGAGGATGGCAGCAAGGTGTTGCGTGCCAAGATCGACATGGCCTCGCCCAATATGAACATGCGTGATCCCACTCTCTACCGAATTCGTCATGGGGTGATTCACCACCAGACCGGATCTGAGTGGTGTCTCTATCCGATGTACGATTTCACCCATCCCATCTCTGATGCACTGGAGGGGATTACCCATTCGCTCTGTACTCTGGAGTTTGAAGATCATCGTCCACTCTATGACTGGGTGCTGGATAACATCACCATCGGCGCTCACCCACAGCAGATCGAATTCTCACGTCTTAACCTGCAGTACACCGTGGTCAGTAAGCGTAAGCTGACTCAGCTGGTGAGTGAAGGACATGTCCACGGTTGGGACGACCCGCGCATGCCGACCATTGCGGGTCTGCGTCGCCGCGGCTTTACTCCGACATCGATTCGCGATTTCTGTGATCGCATTGGCATCAGTAAGGCCGATAACTCAATCGACATGGGGCTGCTGGAAGACTCGATTCGTGATGACCTAAACATCAATGCGGCTCGCCGTATGGCGGTACTCAATCCACTTAAAGTGGTTATCACCAACTATCCTGAAGGTGAGGTTGAAGAGCTCTCGGCACCAAATCATCCTCAGAACGAGGAGATGGGACGTCGCGTTCTACCCTTTGGTCGCGAGGTCTATATCGACCGTGATGACTTTATGGAGGTTAAACCCAACAAGAAGTTTAAGCGCCTGGTCACCGATGGTGAGGTTCGTCTGCGCAACAGCTACATCATCCGTGCCGATGAGGTGATCAAGGATGATGCCGGTGAAATTATCGAACTGCGTTGTAGTTATGATCCCGAAACTCTGGGTAAGAATCCTGCCGATGGCCGCAAGGTGAAAGGGGTGATTCACTGGGTCTCGGCGACACATGGCATTGAGGCTGAGGTACGCCTCTATGACCGCCTCTTTAACACCCCCAATCCTGATAAGGTCGAAGAGGGACAGACCTTCCTCGACAACATCAATCCAGATTCACTGGTTGCAATTGAGAGCTGTTTCATCGAACCATCACTGGCAGATGCCGAGGTGGGACGTGCATTTCAGTTTGAACGGGAAGGGTACTTCTGCCTGGATGCGACACCCGAAGGGAAGCCGGTCTGGAACCGTACTGTCACCCTGCGTGATTCCTGGTCTAATCAGTAGAAATAATTAGTGTTAAAGTCCTCTGAAAAGAGGGCTGACAATTTAAAAAATATCGCTATAATCCGCTTTTTTTCTACTTTAAGTATTAGAAGATAGAGGATTAATCATGAGTGATATCACTGAAAATGGTCAGCAGAAGAGTGAGCTGGCATCTAAGGTTGGCTCGAAGCTGCTCCGACTCGATCTCTCCATCGGTTCGTCGGCCAAGCGCCTGGGCATTACCCAGACGGAGATGACTCAACTACTGCGTGGAGAGCTTGATGGTTTTAGCACAGAGCAGCTCCAGGGGTTTGTGCAAGAGCTGGAGGGGTAGTTTCTGCCCCTCTAGTAACCACCGCCTTTACCGCTACTCAGATCAACATTACCGTCGAAAAACATCGATAGCAGTTTGGCCATCATTTCCGGGGCAATAACGGTGTGTTGGTTATTACTGAGTTGTAGCCCTTTACGTAGTGCAACTCGAACGTCGGCGTCTCCAGTGAGATCAAAGATGATATCGACAGCATCCCCCAGGTTGACCACCTCAACAGCATCTTCAAACACCTTCACACCGCTTTGTTGAAAACCGAGGGCAATGGGTGAGTCGAGATGGCGATGGGCGACGGCAACAATCTCTACCGGCTTGCCCCCTTCCTGGATGATCTCTAAAAAGTTCTCAGCGAAATCCTGTCCAACTGAACCGAGCCCCAATAGGGCTATCTTGATGGTCTCTGCCATATACTCCTCTCTATTCTATTTGTAATTATCGTGGCCTATCTTGCTGTAGGCATGACTAGAATCTATCGGCAAACAGATCGGATGTAAACCTGTAGCTGAGTAAAGGTTTGGATGAGGCGCCAATGAGCGCCCAGAATTATGACTGGCTATTCTCTACCGCTTCAGTGGCAGGGATGGAGATCTCAAGCTTGCGGTTTTTGGCCATACGCGCATCGATCACATTTTTCAGTGCAGCCAGAAGACCGAGTCCAATAAATGCGCCTGGAGGCAGAATGGCAAGCAGGAAGCCGTCATAGTTGTTGATCAGGGTGATGCTCATCCAACTGACCGACTCACCAAACATCAGGTCAGCCTTCGCAAACAGCGTGCCGAAGCCGAGTATTTCACGAATGGCACCCAATACCACAAGCACCAGGGTGAAACCGATACCCATACTGAGCCCATCAACGATTGATGCAGGAAGAGGATTGCGTGCTGCAAACGCCTCTGCCCGTCCAAGGATGGCGCAGTTGGTGACAATCAACGGAATGAATATGCCGAGCACTTTATAGAGATCATAAAACCAGGCGTTCATCGCCAGTTCAACCGCAGTCACAAATGAGGCGATGATCAGCATAAAGACCGGAATACGAATCTCAGGTCGCACCATGTTACGAATCAGCGAGACGGTCATGTTGCTGGCAATCAGCACCAGCGTGGTTGCGATTCCCAGCCCTAGTCCATTGGTGGCGGTCGAGCTGACAGCCAGCAGTGGACAGAGCCCCAGGATCTGCACAAAGGCGATATTGTTATCCCAAAGTCCATCGCGGGTAATTTTTGTATAGTTGGAGTTACTCATGGTCGCTCTCCGCACTCATTTCAGTGGGCTGCTGCTCTGACTGAGAGAAGAGTGCCTCCCGATTTTCTGAATAATATTTGAGGGTCTTATAGACCGCCGCAACTACAACACGCGGGGTGATGGTTGCTCCGGTAAACTGGTCAAACACGCCACCATCCTTTTTTACCCCCCAGCCGCTATCGGTGGGATTGGTCAGTGAGCGGTCGTTAAAGCCCAGAACCCAGTCAGAACGCTCCGCCTCGATTCCATCTCCAAGTCCTGGAGTCTCACGGTGGCCCACAACACGCACGCCGGCCAGAACACCATTATGGCGAATGGCGACCAGCAGGTAGATATTGCCACCATAACCATCGGGCGCGATTGAACCAATAATGGCTGCAACAGGTAGTTTACCCATGCGGGCACGGTAGATTTTCACCGGCTTGGGGGAGCCCAACATCTCATCGGTCACCTCAATGGTGTCGCCCTCAATCGCATTGTCATGCTCGGTAGAGGGGATGAGTGTGTGTAGATTCTTGAGAACAGCCTGACGCTCGTTCTCTTTAATATGGGGCTTGGTCACCTGAT
>JAPHSO010000350.1 GCA_026193675.1 Gammaproteobacteria bacterium
ATGTCGGAGATCGATTTTATCAATGCCGTAGTCCAAGAGTCAGACTGTAATCTGCTACTTGACATCAATAACGCCTTCGTCAATGGCAGTAACCACGGTTACAACCCACTTGAATTTATTAAGGCGCTCCCCACTGAACGTATCGTCTACATTCATATGGCCGGTCACTACCAGGAGTCGGAAGATCTAATTATCGATACCCATGGTGCAGATATCAGTGATCCCGTTTGGCAGTTGTTGGAACAGAGCTTCCAACACCACGGCATTATCCCTACCCTACTGGAACGCGACTTCAATCTGCCTCCACTTAACGAGCTACTTGATGAGGTGATGCAGATAAAGAGCTATCAACAACAGGAGCATAGCCATGTCCGCTGCGCCTGATCTATTCCATAACCGATCGGAACTCCCTGAATTCCAGCAGAGGCAATACGCCTTCGCCGCTCATATACGTAATCCAGATGAGCATCCAAAGCCTGCTGATGTGCCAGATGCACGCATGGCGGTCTATAGTGAGCTCTTCTATAACAATATTGAGGGGACACTATCCAGCGCCTTCCCGGTTATCCGCAGCATCAGCTCAGATGAGAACTGGCATGCACTGGTGCGCCACTTCTTTAGTCGTCACCGTGCCCTGTCGCCCTACCTCACAGAGCTACCACAGGAGTTTCTTAACTATCTGCAAAATGAGCGGATCAACAATTACGATCCTGAGTTTCTATTTGAACTGGCGCATTATGAGTGGGTTGAACTTGCACTGGGTATTGCTACCAGCGATCTCGATACAAAACATTTCAATGCCACAGGTGATCTGATGGAGGGTATCCCCTTTATCTCACCTCTCGCATGGCCATTAAGTTATCAATATCCTGTGCATCAAATATCACCTGAGTTTCAACCCAGAGATGTGCCTGAACAGATGACACATATCGTGGTCTATCGTGACCTGGACGATGAAGTTAATTTTCTTGAGCTCAATCCGGTGACGGCTCGTCTACTTCAGCTGATTTCAGAGAACCAGCATCTCAGTGGTAGAGAGCTATTAATACAGCTCACCGAAGAGATGAGACATCCCAATCCAGAAACAGTCATCGCCGGTGGCGCGCAGATCTTTGCAGAGCTGTATGAGCGTCAGATCCTTCTCGGTACCTATTAGAATCAACAGGAACAACAACAATGCTCGACTTACTCAGAAATATTCACAACCTTTTTGATCGCAGCCGTGCTGTCGACTTTCTTGGGCCACTGGCACTACGCCTCTATCTGGTTCCCATCTTCTGGATGGCCGGCACCAACAAACTGAACGGCATGGAGGGGACCATCGAATGGTTTGGCAATTCTGAGTGGGGGTTGGGTCTCCCATTTCCCACGCTGATGGCCTACCTGGCAACAGGAACTGAGCTCATCGGGGCGGTGCTCCTCCTCATCGGTCTGGGCGTTCGTTACATCTCAATACCTCTGATGATTACGATGATCGTGGCAGCCGTCAGTGTCCATTGGAATAATGGCTGGCTCGCAATTGCAGAGGGTTCAAATAGTCTCTTTGCCAATGAAAGAACCATTGATGCCATTGAGCGTCTCGACCGCGCTAAAGATATCCTGCGGGAGCATGGTAATTATCAATGGCTCACAGAGAATGGTAGCTTTGTGGTGCTTAATAACGGTATTGAGTTCGCCACCACCTACTTCATCATGTTGTTGGCTTTGATGTTCATCGGTGCGGGGCGTTACGCCAGTGTCGACTACTGGATTAAAGATCGATATTTATAGGCCATATAGATTGATAGCATATGATTAACCCATAGGAGTAGATACGATGGATCAATTAGCTAAACTCAACAAGTGGCTCATCTCTCTGAGTGTAGCAAGCTTTGCCATCGCCATCTTCTCAGCCTTTATCACCTATACCCAGATTAACTATATCGGTTTTGAAAACCAGGGTTCAGCTAAAGTTCTGGTTGTAGGCACATCGATTGTTGCTCTGTTTACAATCTTTTCGCTCAAGTCTCTTCTCACACTAAAAAAACATAGTGTGGAGACAACTCTGAACGAGGTTTTCAGTCTCTTCAAGGTTTTGACGCTGTTTATATGTGCGCTCGCCATCATTCTATGGATCGCTGTCTACTTTCTAACTTAATCAACCTGGCACCTTCCCAAAGGTGTTCAACGACTATGGATAGTCACCTTGGATAAACAGACATTCAAATCAATTTTAGAGCTATTCCATAGGGTAAAGCGTATGCTGGAGGGACTGCAGCATTTATCATCAGAAAAAGGTTATCCAAATGGAAGGCATCAGCGATATAAAAATTATCGGCATCGATCAAACACGTCCACCAAGAAGTCGCAAAGAGCCCTACATCAATCTCTATTTCAAGCTCTCGCATAAGGCGCCAGAGGATTGGTGCGATGCCTTTAATCAGCTAGTTTCCAAGCACAAGTTCGCCTCTAAAATTGAGCCAAAAGAGGGATTATTCATCGACACCTGGGTGCGCAAGCCAGAGGAGATTGTGCCACTGGTTGATGGTCTCAAGGCTGCGGTCATCAAGATCACCGAAGCGTATATCGCGTTACGTGAAGCAGAGGCGTTAGCTGCCAAATTAAATCATGGCGAGAAACCTGAGGATGAAGGTGAGCAGGCACGCCTTAATCGCATCGTTGAGAGTCTTAATTTTGATGATTAAATGAGTTGTTTTGCACTACTCAACATCTGTTGTCGGCGTTAGAGTAAACTAACCCTGTCGTATCCATACTCGTTAAATAGATGTAAAGTGAAATCTCCTGCGTGGCAAGAAACCTTTTCTGCGTGTGTTTCACCCCACAGAGATCCCCATTTATGTCACCACTACGTCTTCGCTACCAGACTCATGAATTTAATGAGACTGACATTCATGTGCGCACCCTACGGGATCGTCAACAATTTTCAGATGATGAGGGTATTGCAGAAGCGCTAGGCATCAACTCTGCAAGCTGGCCCCTGTTTGGTGTTGTCTGGGATTCAAGTGAAGTACTTGCCCATCTTATGTTTGATTATGAGATCGCCGGCAAGCGAGTGTTAGAGGTGGGCTGCGGTATCGGTCTCGCAAGCCTGGTCCTTAACCACCGACTGGCCGACATTACTGCGACAGACTACCATCCTGAAGTTGAGGCATTTCTTTTAGAAAATACCAAACTGAATCATGGTGAAGAGATCCCCTTCACTCGAACAGGATGGGGGGATGAGATAACTGACTTAGGAAAGTTTGATCTCATCATCGGAAGTGATCTGCTGTATGAACCGGATCATGTTGAACTCCTTTCCGCCTTTCTGCATCAGCATGCCAAGAAAGATTGTGAAGTGATTATCGTCGATCCAGGTCGAGCCCAGCGTTCTAAATTTAGCAAGAAGATGGTGAGTCTGGGATATGCCCATAGCCAGAGCAGGCCCGACAATTCAGACTATCTTGAGCAACCCTTTCAGGGGCTAATCCTGAGATACCAACGATTACATTAAGCGCTATATTTCACAGTTCACATTTCACATCTCAATTCAGATCCCCTTAAAACTGATAATTCGACACTAGCACGTTGGATCAGCGACATTTGAAGTGATAATCAGCTATACCCCGCCGCTCCATCTCCATGGAGATCAACCTGCCCCATTTAATCCTTGATTTTATTGTGCCCCTGTTAGAGTCTACATGACGTTGGATTTCACAGTAGCCACGGGAGTAGGCAATGAAAACTTTTATCTTCATGATCTTTATGCTGATAGCGGGAGCAGTACCCTCTACCGCCAACTATATTGGAGACCGTGTTGAAGAGGCGTTCCATACAGAGCACGCCAAGCTGCAGCAAGATGCAGCACTCTCAGGTTTTAAAATTGAGTTGGTCGATTATCAGCGCAAACTTTACGATGCCAGGGCGACAACCCGTATCACTATCGTCAATCCAAACAGGAACAGGAGCGATACTGCAGCAGATGAGTTTGTAATAGAGCTGAAACACAGTATTAGCCATATTCCCCAGCCGTTTAAACAGGTGATAGCCACCGTTGACAGTCAATTCGAGATCAAACCTGAGGCCGCCGAGATCTTAACGCCGCTATTCAAAGATCAGGTTCCCTTCTCGAGCCATACCCTTCTCTTCTTTGATGGTCATCAGGAGGGCACAATCTACAGCCCTGCTGTCAGTGGTCCAATCGTCGGCGTAGAAAATATCTCAATAGAGTGGCAAGGTTTATCCGGAACCGCCTGGCAATCGGCAGAGCTCGACAAGGCGAAGCTGAATATCAATATGCCCAAACTAAAAGTTCTCTCAGACGAAGAGAGCCAACCCAATTCGATAAGTATCATGAACATGAACTATGAAGCCGATATGGTTAGGGGAGCCAGCACAATGTGGGGCGGCACATCCAAAGTAGACATCGGTTTAATTGCGGCCAATATCGCTGAGGAGAATGGGATTAAGACAACCATCAACATCAATACCCTCAATGCGCATGGAAAACAGAGTGAGGACAATGGATTGGCACAGGGTTCAGCCGTCATTAAATCCAAAAGCATCACCTTCAATGAGTTTAGCGTAACAGATGTAAACTATGACGTAACCGTTGAGAATATTGATATTAAAGCGGTCATGGCATTACAGAATGCGATACATGAGGCGACTAATGGCACCACAAAACCCTCTGACCCACTCCAAACCCTGCTTGCCCATCTTCCTGCTCTCTATAACGCCCATCCTGTCATTAAAATTAATGATCTCAGTGTGAATAGCCCAATGGGAAAGTTCCAGCTAAAGATGGATCTCAAAACCACAGGCGAATGGCGCGATGAGATACTGAAGAATCCGGCCATGCTCGCCACCATGATCAAAACCAATATCGATGCCGCTGTTCCGCGTCAAGCGGTAGAGATGGTTCTACGCGAGACCATGCACAAGAAAGTGGTAGGACAGGCTCTGGCAACAAAGACTGAACTCAGCAATGAAGAACTTGAACAAATTGTTACCGATGGCGTGACTCAACAGATCGAAACGTTAGTTGCCATGGGTTACATCAAAGTGAACCAGGAACAGCTTGAATCTAAGCTTCAATATGATGCAGGTCAGCTCATGATTAATGGTATCGATGCGAGCCCGCTAGCTGGAATGGCGATGCCGCAATAAACTAAAGGGTCGGAGTTGTGTCACGTTGTAACTCCGTTCACGATTCAACTATAGCGTTAATTTAGTTTTTGAATAGATCTTCGAGGACGACTCCGACCCTAGTAAATACGGGAACGACTCCGACCCGATGGATTCTACTGATAGGGTTACCCCTATCAGTACGATGCCCTAAACCTTGAACCGACTGACCAGCTCTTGAAGCTCCTCAGATAGTCTGGCAACTTCCGTACTTGCGTTGGAGGTTTGTACCGCACCAACCGCTGTCTCATCAGCAACTTGAGTAATGGTGATAATATTTCGGTTTATCTCCTCGGCCACACTACTCTGCTCCTCGGCAGCACTGGCAATCTGGGTATTCATGTCGTTGATTTGAGTTACCGCATTGGTTATATCATTAAGTGAAGCACCCGCCTCGGCCGCCTGATCAACACCTGCCTGTGCCTGTTTACGACTCAATTCCATTGCCTCAACCGCTTCACGCGCACCAGACTGAAGGCGAGAGATCATTTCGTCGATCTCCTTTGTCGACTCTTGTGTACGACTGGCCAGTGAACGCACCTCATCAGCGACCACCGCAAATCCCCTGCCTTGCTCACCCGCTCGTGCAGCCTCAATGGCCGCATTAAGCGCCAGTAGGTTGGTCTGTTCCGCAATGCCACGAATGACATCCAGCACGGAACCGATATCGACACTCCCCTGTTCAAGAGTGTGAATCACACCTGAGGCACGCTCGACATCTGATGCGAGACCATTAATGACACTGATGGTCTGTTCAATGACGCCTCTGCCCTGGCTAGCCGCATCATCAGCCATTCGCGCAGATTCTGCAGCAAGAGCGGCATTTTGAGCCACTTCATGTACAGTAGCACTCATCTCATTCATGGCTGTGGCCACCTGTTCGGTCTCTACCTGCTGACGATTAATACCCTGCGAAGTCTGCTCAGTGACCGTCGAGGTCTCTTCAGCCGCAGAAGCAAGCTGACCCGTTGCGTTAGACAAATTCTGGATAACTGAACTGAAATTATCGCCCATTGTGTTGAAGGCGCTTGAGACACGCCCCAGCTCATCCTTACCCAGATAGATAGTCCTGGCAGTCAAATCTCCAGAAGCCAACTGGCTTGAGGTCTTTTCCAAATCATTCACTGAACGACTAATACCTCGAATCGTCACGAAAGCAAGGCTGGCAAGCATGCCGATACCACCGATGATTAGGACAAGATAAATCGCCAGAGTGCTACTGTGATCAGCCTCAGCCTCATCATTGAGCTCTCTTGCAACATCGAGTTGTAACTGCAACAGCTTCTCGGCCGCGGCGTTGGCGGGAATAAACTTAGTATTAACCTGCTTCAACAAAACAATATTGCTGCCGCGGTAGTCACCATTCAGCAGAGCATCTCGTGCGGGGATAAGCCCATCTTTAACAAAATCACTCCGAGTTGATGCAAATTTTTCAGCCAGAATCACCTCCTCTGGGGTGAGATAAGTGGCCATGTACTCTTTCCAAAGCCTGGATATTTTCTCGATATTACTCGTCACAACATCGGTATGCATCGTGACTGCATGATCATGCATTTTTGAAAACTCGTTATTGCTGTCATGTTGCAGTGCCGCAAATAGCTGGGTTCGATTATCTCGCATGTAACCGATAATCTTGCTCAACTGACCCGTTGGAACGAGACGATCTTCATAGACACTCTTCATCGATGATTCAAGGTTAGACATGCCACTTAATCCCATAGCACCGATTAAGATCATCAACACACTTGCAAAACTGACCAGAAGCACGAGTCTAAGTTTAATGGTCATATTACTAATAAAATTCATTTTAAAACCCTTTAAATGAAGAGATAAATTCTGATGAAGTATATTGAGAGTCGAGTGTCGCTACAATCGAAAACATTTATGTATTTTCATTGATGCGTCAGGCGCTAAAAACAAGCTACTTGTAGCATCAATGGATATAACTCTGATACCGAAATATGAAATTATTGCTTAAGCCGAAGCATCCAGCATCCGATTAAGCGCCAGTTTGGCCATCTCGGTCTCTTCCGGGGCAACAGTGATCTGGTTGACCACATTACCCGCCACCAGATTTTCCAGCACCCATGCGAGGTGTTGAGGGTCGATGCGATACATGGTGGAGCACATGCAGACCATGGGTGACATGAAGTGAACGTTCTTACCCTCATGTTTAAACTGCTGATGCAGACGATTAACCAGGTTGAGCTCTGTACCGACCAACCAGCGTGTACCCGGTTCTGAGTCACGCACGGTTTTAATAATCATCTCGGTTGAACCGACCGCATCCGATTTTTGGCAAACCTCAAACGGTGACTCGGGATGTGAGACAATTTTGGCGTCGGGATACTTGGCTTTAAACTGGTCGATATGTTCCGGTTTAAACATCTGATGCACTGAGCAGAATCCTTTCCAGAGGATCATCTTGGCCTTTTTGATCTCATCTGCAGTCAGACCACCCATCGGCTGGTCGTAATCCCACACCACCATCTCATCAAGGGGAATACCCATATTGTAGCCGGTGTTACGGCCCAGGTGCTGGTCGGGGAAGAAGAGGATCTTTTCCCGCTTTGCAAAAGACCAGTCAAGAATCTTTCCGGCATTCGATGAGGTACAGACGATACCGCCGTGGCTGCCACAAAACGCCTTTAGATCTGCTGAGGAGTTGATGTAGGTTACCGGGGTAACTGACTCGTCAGGATCTAATACAGAAGAGAGCTCCTGCCACGCCTTTTCGACATGAGCGAGATCGGCCATGTCGGCCATTGAACAGCCGGCACCGAGATCGGGCAGGATGGAGACCTGATCCGGGCGAGAAAGAATGTCAGCCACCTCTGCCATGAAGTGAACCCCACAGAAGACGATGAACTCTGCCTTTGACTCTGCTGCATTACGTGACAGCATGAGGGAGTCACCCGAGAAGTCGGCATGTTTAAACACCTCATCTCGCTGATAATGGTGGCCCAAAATGACCAGACGCTCACCAAGGGTGGCACGCGCCTTCTCTATCCTTTCGTTACACTCCGCATCATCCAGTTTTGCGTAATCGTCTATTGATAGGGTGTCGGCCATTTAATCAATTCCTGCTCTAATACTTGGTAACTGTTCAGATAACAGAAAATCTATGCCTTATCGCCACCATCAACTTTCGGTGGCTTGGCGATACGAATGCCCAGCTCTACCAGCTGTGCAGCACCGGCAGGTGATGGCGCCTCGGTCATCAAACAGGCTGCAGACTGAGTTTTGGGGAACGCCATAACATCACGAATCGATTGCGCGCCGGTCATCAGCATCACCAGGCGATCAATACCGAATGCGAGTCCACCATGAGGTGGCGCCCCATGCTTGAGAGCTTCAAGCAGGAAGCCAAACTTATCGTTGGCCTCTTCATCTTCAATGCCAAGTGCGCGGAACACCTTCTTCTGTACATCTTCACGATAGATACGCATCGAACCACCACCAAGCTCAGTACCGTTAAGCACCATGTCGTAGGCGCGAGAGAGACATGCGCCGGGATTTGATTCGAGCTTATCGATATCTTCTTCGTTAGGTGCGGTGAATGGATGGTGCAGTGAGGTCCAGCGAGTTCCTTTGCTGTCACGCTCAAACATTGGGAAGTCGACCACCCACATTGGCTGCCAGCCACGATTAATCAGACCACGGTCGTGACCCAACTTGACACGTAGCGCGCCGAGCGCCTCGTTAACAATTTTCATTTTATCTGCGCCGAAGAAGACGATATCGCCATCCTCTGCACCGACACGCTCCATGATGCTCATGACGACATCATCGGGCAGGAATTTAAGAATTGGTGATTGCAGACCTTCAACACCTTGAGCTAGCTCGTTCACCTTGATATAGGCGAGACCACGGGCACCGTAGATGCTGACGTATTTGGTGTAACCGTCGATATCTTTACGTGAGAGCTCACCCCCCTTGGGTAGACGCAGCGCAGCAACACGTGAGTCGGGATCGTTCGCAGGAGCAGAGAAGACTTTGAACTCCACCTCAGACATCAGATCAGAGATCTCAACCAGCTCCATATCGATACGCAGATCGGGCTTGTCTGAACCGTAACGATTCATCGCCTCGGCATAGGCCATTCTTGGGAATGGATTGGGTAGCGGCTCTTCAAGCACCTTGGCGAAGAGCTCACGAATCATCTCTTCCATCATGTTCATGATCTCTTCCTCATCAAGGAAAGAGGTCTCAACATCCAACTGGGTAAATTCGGGCTG
>JAPHSO010000298.1 GCA_026193675.1 Gammaproteobacteria bacterium
CATGGGGCAGATTGGTGAACTACCTTAATACTCTTAAGGCTCTTGAGACCTTCTCGATCCTGTTGGCTCAGCTTCACATTTTGTGCGCCACAGCCCTGCAACAAAACAGCTAACCCCGCAATAATTGATAGTGCAACAATTTTGTTCAACTTAATCAACTATAGTTTCCTTTATATAAAAAATTCCAGATATTGTGAGCAACTCTGAGGAGTTGTAGAGGATAACTTACACTTTCTTCTGAGTGCGTGCTACTGCTCAACTCCAGCCTGATCTTTTGCCAAAGCCTGTAGAGGAACGGTTATCTCCGAAAAGTCTTTAGGGGGCAGGTATTGGAACACCGCCTTACCGCTTTCATTCAATACAATATCAAGTCCCTTATCAGGATAGAGCCAATGGGTAACCTTAGCCTTCTCTTCAACAACTTTCTGCTGCGGTACACCAAATCGTTGCGTCAATAGCTCCGCATTCAGTTTTGCCTTGGGGATATAGGTCATCGAATGGATAGGCATTTGATAAAGCAGTTCGAGATCAGCACTGTTCAGAGAAACTTTGCGCCCTCCATTGCCCATCTTGGCGATACGTGTTCCACCTTTATAAAAACGCTCCATATCTTCTATTGAGGCATCAATGACAACCACAACTTGAGCCTTGATAGCTGATAAAAGAATACGGTCAAAATAGGCCTCAACCACTCGAACTCGATCATCACCTCTCTCAAACAGCGAGACTTCCGCAGGCTCCTGAAATTTATTTTCAACCTGCTTAAGAGTGCTATGGCCAATCGTCAACCCAAAGACCTCAATTAATCCCGTCTCTGTGGGTGTGATTAACCAGGGGAGATCGGTGCGCGCATCATGCTCTCTGCCCGGTATCGACAATGCAATGGCCATGACAATAATTGCGACAACCAGAACGCCGATAAAGTTTTTTCGATCCATTCAGACTACTCCGCAGTGCTCTGTTCAGGATTGGGGAAACGTTTGAGCATACCGTCAGGCACGCGACCACTCTTTGCCTGATGCATCGCATCTGACTCCATCACAATGAGGGCCAATATTGAAAACATGCTCGGTAGGAAGGCGACACCCGCAATGGCGTAATGACCCGGCTTAAGTTGGTTTGCATCACCGCCAACTGAGAGAATTAAAGCGGCAATGACAAGCGCAACAAATAGAATCATCCCCACAAAAAAACGGCTGCGGCGCATACAGAGCTGCCAATGAACCATCACATACCACGATTCGTTGTTGAGCTCTCTGCGGCCCCGTATCAATAGGTAGCTCAAGACAACCACAGAGATTGCTGGCGTAACCAGAGCCAACACCGGATATGTCTTCATCATGCCCAGAAGTCCCACAAACAGCAGGATATGGTTTGTGATGAGATTGATTAAAAACAGTTCGTGAGGAAAGCGCGCCTTTTTCGATTGCGCCTCAGTAATTTGGTATTCCATCTATGTTCCAGCCGAAATAAATTGGCGTACAAACTACCATCCGCCCCCGATTTTATCCAGCAAATAGAGGGATAAACGACTAATTAATAAGTTTGATGATTATTCACGAAAGATGAAGCGGCACCGTTTCAATTCGGAAGCGGGTCTCTTTATCAATTCCCCCATCTTGGTGCCAAAGATGAACTCCTGCCCACCAGGAGAAGGGATAACAAATGGACGCAGATCATGCCCAATCGTAAAACAGGCCACCTCCTCACCACTCCTTTTATCGAGCTTATGCAGCACGTCATCCATCGCCAGGATATAGAGATAATCATCATCGGCCTCAATCTCCGCCATAATTGATGACCAGCTTCCCGGATAGCCTGGATTACTCCAGTTAATCGTACGATGCCGCCATCTCTGTTTACCATCAGTCGAATTAAGGGCATATATCCAGCCGGTAGGGGACCAGAAGTAGACCACGCCATCACTCACCAATTCTGAGTTAATAAAATTTCCGGCTACAAAACGCCATTTAATATTTCCATTATCGGGATCAATACCAAACATCTCATCGTGATAACCACCTGCTACCAATACACCGTTAGAAATGTCGAGCTGACGCAGGTATTGCCAGTCGTTATAACGATCAACCTGCCAATTCACCTTTCCATTGTTAACCGTTAGTGAATAGAGCACACCATTACCGGCAGCAAGCAGGATATTTTCTCCATAGCCGACAGGGGCATAGCCGATGCGCGCATTTCCAGATGTTTTAAACTGCCAGAGCTGTGTACCATCGTTCAGACTCATTGCCTTAAGCAGATCACCATCACCGATGACCAGCATCTCCTGATAAATCAGCGGAACACTAAATTCCCGCTGCGCAGAAAGAGTCCAGCGGATCTTTCCGTTCTGCTTGTCACGAATAGAGATATCGTGACGACCACTCACCACTAACAGCTCATCCGCTATTCGCGGCTGAAATACTGCAGGACTCTTCAAAGCGTGACTCCAGCGAAGTTTCCCCGTTGTGGTATCCCACGCCTCAATGGCACGCTGTCCATTAACGAACAGTGTCTCTCCATCGAGCGCAGGAGGATAGATGTTAGGGTTGGCACTTTGCCAACTGATTTGATGTGAAGTGGTCTCTGCGACCTGAGCCTCCACATTCCCTACAAAAAAAAGTGACGCAATCGCCACCGCCAAAGCGGCGGCAAGATTGCGCCAATTGTTGTTATGCATATCTTCTTATTAAGTTATTCCGTTTTTACTTACAGCCTTTAGTCACACTTGGCACCCTGTTTAACCCAGCTGATCATCAGTGCAGTATTTGGATGATCACGACCTTCCGCAGGACTAATACCTGCAGGCATACGGTTTTGCACCAGACGTTGATAGAGCTTACTTCCTGCCGAATCACCCGGCTTAACGATCTTCACAGGAGGTAGACCCTCTTCTGCCTTGGCGATCGAATCTGCACCCAACATAACACCTTCATAACTGGTCATATCGAGCTCATGGAAGCTTGGTGGCTCCTGATTCGACATATGGCAATCGGTACAGGCCAGTGGTGAACCAAATGCATTTTTGGCTGACCAGAGTGGTTGAATAATGTTTTTGTAGTTTGCATCATTCTTAGCACCTGCTTCGATCCACTTTTTCACCTTAATGATGTTTGGTGCATCGGTTGGATAGTCAAACGCAACACCAAATGGCATACGGTTGTTACGCAGATGATTTCTCAGAAGACTCTTAGAGGCCTTTTTACCTGGATAGATGATCTTTCGTTGTGGCGACTCCATTGAGCCCTTCTTGATACCTTCACAACTGGTGAGATCCAAACCGCGATATGATTTTGCCGGATCATTAGAGCTATGACACATGACACATGCAGGTCCTTGTCCAAATGCGTTCGATTGGCGCATCAGCGTGGCAATATACTCATACGAAACGGGAATATTACGATCCAACACCAGACGACTTACCGCATCATCCGTTGTCGCTGAACGAACAGCTGATGCGATATTCTCATTGGCAGTATGCTCTGCCTGGAGATGCTCAGATTTTGCCGCCTCAATGGCCAGATCATTGAGTGACATCGATGACGTCATGTCTGCCTTTTCATGCTCCTCGTGTTCATCATGCCCCTCCATTCCTGCACAGGCGAAAAGGGTTAGCGATGCCGCAGCAACGCCAACCATACGTAAAATACGTTGTTTTTTGTTCATAGTCAGATCTCTCCCCGATCGATGAATTTATTGCTTAAGCTGTTTTATTATTGTCACTTAAGATTTTTGTATCGCTTGAGCTGTTTAATTATTTTTACGCAAGCAATTGAAGTAAGAAGAAGCTCACTTCATGGTTAGACCAGACCACAATATATGAATTATGTGATCTATATCAAATTATTTTCATAAAATAATGACATAAATCAACAAGTTAGAATCCGTTAATATAATAATCAGCTAACTTTGTGTGTTCTAAGTGGGAGCGATTTTGTGGAGGCTATAGATCGTGGTCACCGTTTTTCAGGGTTTCACCTGTAGCCAGAATGTAACCGGACCATCATTGACCAGTGAGACCTGCATATCTGTACCGAATATCCCCGTTGCAACATTGGGAAAAGTTTCTCGGGCCTTTGCCACCATCACATCGAACTGGCGCTCACCTTCCGCAGGGGGGGCTGCAGAAGAGAAACTGGGGCGCTTGCCGCTATTGGTATCGGCTGCGAGGGTAAATTGCGGAACCAGTAGTAGACCTCCCTTAATGTCAGCAAGGCTGACATTCATCTTGCCACTGTTATCTTCAAAGATACGGTAGCTGACAATACGCTCGAGCAGTCGCTCAGCCGAGCTGGCAGTATCATCACGTTCGACACCAATCAGTGCGAGAATCCCCTGGTCGATCTCACCAACTGTCTGCTTATCGACTGTAACGCTGGCCCTGGTGACCCGCTGAATGAGTGCAATCAAAACGCTCTTCTCCTAAGAATATAGCTACGCCCTATTCTACCTGCAAAGCCCGCGCGTAAAAAAACGCCTGGACGAAATACTCGACCAGGCGTTTTTTTAATAGAGCAGCCCCAAGTGACTAGGGGCGGATATAGGAGTAGCCCTGCTCCTGCAGCTCCATGATGCGAATAACACCACCGGGTACAACCTGCACACCTTCGGTCAACGGTGGTCGCTTGCCACCGTTCTTCTTGGCCATCTTATCCAGGGTATTGCCACAGGCACTAAAGGTGACATCCTGTTGTGCCAACGATGCAACTCGCTTATTCAGCTTGTGCTTGGCAGTCAGCATCTTCAAACCGGGCCCGTAGGCAACGATCTCGACATCGACATTGTCGATACCCAGCGATTTCTGGACATTTACCGCATTATTAAGCGCAATATTCATCGCCGTCATATCGGCACTGCTAACCTGAATCACCAACTTCTCCTTCTCTTTCTCGGCCGTATTCATATTGGCACAGCCACTGATAAAGAGCAGCGAGGCGATGGAGATAAGAATGAGTTTTAGACCGTTCTTTTTCATAATATTCCCTCCTAGGGTGTTTTTAGTTTAATGATATTCTTTCTCATTAAACCACCCATGG
>JAPHSO010000264.1 GCA_026193675.1 Gammaproteobacteria bacterium
ACAGAGTGAATCCGATGGAATGTCACTCAGAATCGCAGCCAAAAAGCTGGAAGATGGCTCTTTTGAGTACGGCATGGGATTTGACGAGCTGAAGGATGATGATCTCGATGTGAAAAGTGAGGGGATTACTATCATCTTTGCCCCTGAGTACGGACCAATGGTTCGCGGTATGACGATTGACTTTGTTGAGTTTGAGGATGGCCAGTATCACTTCATTTTCCTCAATCCTAACGATCCAAGCTTTGTTCCCCCCATTGAAGAGAGTTCAGGTGGAAGCTGCAGCTCCGCAGGTTAAGGGACAAGGGCTCTCAGCATTTTGGTAGAGAGTCCTGCAACAACTTCCAAGACCAACTTTAGTGCGCTCTATGCTATGATCGCCCCCTTCTATTGAGAGATTGATTAGCAGTTGTGGCCGAACTAACCGTTTCCAGCAAATTTTCAGATAAGGCAGGCAGCCTGTTTGCGAAGCTTGGCAAAATGTTACTGATTGGTCATGGTGTTACCCAACCTGCCAGCCACCGATTCCGCTATCTTCTGATCAGTCTGGGTGTTGTCTTTCTCCTGCAACTGGTCATTCTGTTCTTTCATGCCAGCAACACAAGTGACACCCATTTCCCGCTGCTGATGACGGCCGTCCTTGCCGGCTTTGGTATCGCCCTGCTATTTGCACTGGTCTCCACCTTCTATCGGGACCTTATCGAACCCACTGACCGCTTTAAACAGTGGTCAGACGATGTACGTTCAGGAGGCTTTGATACCCGCCTGCCGGAGGACGGCATGGGTGAGTTGCAACAGACTTCAGACGACATCAATAACCTGATGAACTATCTTGAAGCGGTCTTTGATGACATGGAGTTTGAGGTCCAGCGTCAGACGGCTCAATATGAGCAGAAAAACCGCTCTCTAAAGCTTCTCTACGATATTGCCACTGGTATCAACACCTCTCGTGATCTCAATGATCTGCTAACCCGTTTTCTCCATACCATGCGCGACATTATTAACGCCAAGGCGGGAATGGTCAGGCTAATGGGCGAAAATGGTGAGATGGTACTCGTCTCCAGCTTTGGCATTAGTGATGAGGTGGTTGAGTGTGAGCAGAATGTCCCGGTAAAGCGCTGCGTTTGCGGCTCTGCAGCCTCCTCTGGTGAGGTTCAGTTGCAACTTGATATCAAGCAGTGCCATGAGGTGATTGGTATTCCTGTTGTTGGTGATGAGGATCTAGAGATGATGGCTGTTCCTCTGCAATATCATGGCAAAACCCTTGGCGTTTACAACCTCTTTATCACCTCTACAGGACTCTACAGTGATGATGAGATACGATCTCTGTTTGCCAGTGTTGGTCAGCATCTGGGAATGGCCATAGAGAAGACCAAACTTGATGAAGAGGCCAAAAGACTGACCATCATCAAGGAGCGTAATGCGATTGCCCATGAGCTCCATGACTCTCTGGCACAAACTCTGGCCAGTCTCCGCTTTCAGGTCAGCATGATGCTTGATGAGACTCCAGATAGTCCAGAGTCCGAAGATCTGCATAGTGAAGTACAGCAGATAAAAGGTGGTCTTGATGAGGCCTACTCGGAGTTGCGAGAGCTGTTGGCCCACTTCCGAACCCCGGCTAATCGTCGCGGCCTGATGCCTGCACTTGAGGATCTCATCAGCAATTTCCGCAAACAGACCGGTATGCACGTTCTGCTTCAAAAAGATTGGGACTCAGCACAACTTGAGGCCAATACCGAGCTACAGGTCCTTAGAATTATTCAGGAATCACTCGCCAACATACGCAAACATAGCAAGGCCCATACGGTACGTGTATTGATGCGTTGTGATGAAAATATGGACGGCGAAGTGCTTATCGAAGATGATGGTGTCGGCCTGCTGACGCCCGCCTTCAGTGGACATCCTGGTGAACATATCGGCCTCTCCATTATGGAAGAGCGAGCCAGAAAAATGGGTGGCGAGTTGAAGATAGAGAGTGAACCCGGAGAAGGTACCCGGGTACAACTTACCTTTAGTGATAGCACCAAACAACCATCCGAGCAGAAGAACCAGCACTATGCTCTTATTTAAGGATTAGCATGACCGTACGCGTACTCATTGTTGACGACCACACCCTCTTTAGAAGCGGATTAGAGACCCTTCTTGAAAGGCATGAGATTGAAGTTATTGCCACTGCCGGTAATGGGCGCGAAGGCTTTAGACTCGCTAAAGAGATCAAGCCCGATGTGGTACTACTCGATATGCGTATGCCTGAAATGAGTGGGCTTGAGGTGTTAATAGGTTTGCGCTCCTGCGGATTTACAATGCCTATCGTCATTTTGACCACCAGTAACGAAGAGCAGGATCTGCTCGAATCTCTACGCAATGGTGCCAACGGTTATCTGCTCAAGGATATGGAGCCTTCGGAACTGGTTACGGCACTCAGAGATATCGTCAAAGGCCATACGGTGGTTGCTCCTGAACTTGCCGGCACACTGGCACGAATTGTTCAGGGAGACGTTGTTGAGGAGAGTAACTCCGAAGAAAACTCCCCCTTCTCTGAACTGACCAAACGTGAGCATGAAATACTCTGTCTGCTGGCCGAGGGGCAGAGTAACAAGGTTATCGCCCGCAATCTGGGGATTTCGGATGGAACCGTTAAGCTTCATGTAAAAGCGATACTACGTAAACTTGAGGTTCATTCACGCGTCGAGGCGGCAGTTATGGCGGTCGAGCAGAATTTCTGTCAACGAAATTCAACCAAGGATTAAATTGTTGAAGCTATTCGTCTATCTTTACACCGCTCTTCTGGTTTTCACCCCATTTGTTACGGTTGCCGCTGAGGAAAAATCAAAACTGAAACCAGACGCTGATCCTGTCCAGTGGTATCAGGTTGAAATGATCATTTTCCAACCACCTCAGCCTGTTGTAGAGAGCTCAGAACAATGGGATGGCTGGAGCAAAAAAAGAGCCCCAATCAATTATGAAGAGAGTGTTGAGATATCCTATCCTGTAACACCTGAATCAAATAATAGCACGCTAGATGCAACGACAGATCTTAAGCAACCTCCAGAGAATAGCGGTGTAATCTCCCTTAAACAGGCTGAAATCATTGTTGCCGAAAGCCTGAACAAAGCATCTCAACAGCAGACTGCAATAGAGCAGTCTCCGCAACTACAACCTTTTACCTTTACGGCAAATTCCGAATGGACTCTGACCGAAGTCTACCAGCGCCTTAACCGTTCCGACCAGTACAAACTACTTATCCATACCGCGTGGCTTCAACCGGGTTTGAGTCGAGAAGAGGCGCTTGCTGTTCATATTGATGATCATATGATGCTGGTTGATGAAACAGATGGCTCACTCATCGAGGAGAGAGTTATTGATGAGCTCAACTCAGATAGCAACAACGAAGGCTTCACTGCTGAATTAACTGATGATTCGATTTCAACAATTGGAGCGAGCACAACAGCGGCAACTGCTTACCCTCTTGAATCAAGTCTGTTTGAACAGAGTTATGGGGCAGATCCTGGTGGAACTAATCAGCCACTGATTGCAGAGCCGGAAGAGATCACCTTTAACGGTACAGTTAAGGTTATCCTCACACGCTATCTCCACTTTGAGATAAACATGGACTATGCACCTTCAGGCTTCCCCGGTGAGCCAGGTAATAGCAATGGCGAGATGGGTGACAAAACAGCAATGGGAGCGCTTTTATCAAACTCCACTCTTTCAACGATTAATTCGAATGGGCGTTCCGCTGAGCCTGAGTTATATAAGACAACCGCGTTAGATAATTTGCTCTCAGAAGGTGAAGGTAGAGAACAGCCGGTCTATCGCCTGCAGGATTCTCGAAGAATGCGAAGTAGAGAGCTCCATTATATCGACCATCCTAAGATTGGTGTTCTGGTGAATATTGTTCCCGTTGAGACACCCAAAATTGATGCAGAATCTGTGAGCGGTGACTCCTAAACAGAGCGACCACTCTACCTCCAGCTACTGCTCAACGATAATTCGTTCCAACAGCATTCTCACCTTCTCCATCCCTTCAAGTAGGTTCTGCTCAATCATGGGCATCGTTATCTCCTCCTCACTCTTGCCTGCTGCCCAGTTAGCAACCACTGCAATAGAGGCGTAACAGAGACCCAGCTCACGAGCCAGTGCCGCTTCAGGCATAGTGGTCATACCCACCAGGTCACAGCCATCCTGTTCAGCCCGAATAATTTCTGCTCGGGTCTCAAGTCGTGGCCCCTGAGTTACTGCGAAGGTGCCCTGATCGATAATTGGAATTTCATAACGGCCGGCTGTTGATATCAATTTTTGTCGTAGCGTCTCACAGAATGGATCGGTAAAGTCGATATGAGTCACCTCATCCAAACCATCCTCAAAGTAGGTAGAGCTGCGCCCCCAGGTGTAGTCAATGAGTTGATTGGGAATACTAAGAGTGCCAG
>JAPHSO010000309.1 GCA_026193675.1 Gammaproteobacteria bacterium
GGACCATCACCCGAATATCATCACGACCACGCTGTATCCGCTGTATTTGATAGCCAAATAGACCGCTGCGAACCTGCTCTAATAGTCCTGATCTGGATAGCCCCAGAGCATAGGCCTCGGGTCGCAGTTCGATCTGTAACTCCTCCTTACCGTTGGAGAGCGAATCTTCAATATCAAACACCGTGGGGTAGATAGTCAGTCGCTCTTTCACCTTGTCGGCAATCTCTGCCAGAACCGTAAAATCATTACCAGAGAACTGTATATCTATGGGATCAGAGGAGCGGCCGATCTCTGCTCGATAGGTCAATGATTCAGCTCCAGGAACAGGTCCAATCATCTTGCGCCACTCTTTGACCAGCTCAGGACTGGTGATCGCCAACTCACGATCTTCAGGAGCTACAATCTCAAACATCACCCGTCCGGTGTGTGAACCCGATGTACGGCTACCACCTATGCCGGTGGTTGACTGAATATCCAGGATGAGATCAATACCCTCCTGCTCCAGGTATTTTTTCTTCAGGGTAAAGGCGGCATCGGTAATCTTATGAATATAACGGTCGGTCACCTCAAAGGGGGTGCCTGCAGGCATCGTCAATGAGGCACGGGCAATTTCACTCTGTACACGGGGCCAGAAACTAAAGCGACTCCAGCCATTCATGATCAGGCTGATCATGATGAGCAGGATGGCAAAAAATGAGACCAGGGTGAGCCAGCGATGGTTAAGGACTCTCCCCAACATAGGACGATAGTAGTTGATAATCGCCTGTTCAAAACCATCGGCAAAACGCTGCTGCAGCTGCTCCAGTCGATTACTCTTTGTCTGGGAGCGGAGACGGATATGTTTCAGGTGCGCAGGTAGTACCAGCTTCGACTCGATAAGCGAGAAGAGAAAGATGGGGATCACCACGATGGGGATCTGCATAAATAGTTGGCCGCGTGTTCCCTCGATAAATGCCAGAGGCAGGAAGGCGACAACCGTAGTCAAAACGCCAAAGGTGACCGGTACCGCAACCTCTCTCGTTCCCTGAATCACCGCATGCAGGCCATTGTCTGCGTGGCGCAGATGGGTATAGATATTCTCACCGGTGACGATGGCGTCATCAACCACGATACCGAGAACCAGAATAAAGGCAAAGAGGCTGAAAATATTCAGGGTGACGCCAAAATAGGGCATCATGATAAAGGCCCCCATAAAACTGATCGGTACACCGATAAAGACCCAGAATGCGACTGAAGGACGAAGGAACAGGGTCAACAATAACAACACCAGCACCCCTCCCTGAATCGCATTGTTGGTGAGGGTTTTAAGACGCTTCTTGACGATGTTAGAGCGGTCACGCCAATAGGTGAGCTCAATCCCCTTGGGCATCGTCTGCTTATGCTCATCAATATAGGCCTTCACGCTATCGGCAACATTGATGGCGCTCTCATTGCCCACTCGATAGACATCGACAAAGGCGGCCATCTTGCCGTTAAAGCGGCTCCGCAGTGGAGACTCTTCAAAGCCATCATTAACCTGAGCCAGATCACGTAACTTCACCCGGCTGCCATCAGGCTGATTGATTATGGTGATCTCCTCAAACTGATCGCGGCTGTAGGCCTGCCCCTTGGAGCGAACCAGAATCTCGCCACCCTCAGCCTTTATATTGCCGGCAGAGATATCTTTGGAGCTATTAGAGATGATCTGCGCCACCTCGGCCAAAGTGAGGCCATACTGCTGCAATCGCTGTTGTGGGATCTCAATGGCGATCTCAAATGGACGCACCGAATCGAGTTCAACCTGAGTGATCCCTGGAGTTCTTAACAGATCATCCCGAACACGTTCAGCCTGTTGGCGAATCTCTTTTTCTGAATACTCACCGGCCACCGCAACGGTGATCACCTCACGCTTTCTGACCGCCAGGCTGACGACCGGATTCTCAGCATCAACCGGGAAGTTGTTAATCGCATCAACGCGTCCTTTGATGTCAGCAAGCACTTCACGAGCATCATGGGAGGGGTCAATCTCCAGTCCAATTGAGGCGAGCCCCTCCGCCGAACGGCTGGTGATCTCCTTGATCCCCTCAAGATCCTGTACCGCCTCTTCCACCAGAATGGCGATTCCCTGCTCCACATCTTCTGGTGTCGCGCCGCGTAACGCGACAGTAACCGTCACCTGCTGGTGATCAATTGTAGGGAACACCTCCAACGGAATACGGAGCCACAGCGACAACAGCCCCGCAACCAGGATAGAGAGCATCAATAGGTTGGCAGATACGTGATTCCGGGCAAACCAGGCGATCATGATCGAATCCTATCTGTTGTCTTTTTTGACAGTTTTGACGCGGGTCCCGCTGCTCACCTGACCTAACGGGGTGAGTACCAGGTGGTCGCCATCTTTAACGCCACTGCTAATGAGCGCCTCAACGCTATTTTGCCATGCAATTTTAACCTCTCTGCGTTGCAACACGTCACCCTCTATCAGATAGAGGTAACTCCCCTGGTAGATAGCGCTGTTTGGAATGATGATGGCATTTTCGAGAGTACGCCCTTCAATACGTGCGGCAACGAATTGACCTATCTTCAAAGGACGACGATTTTGGTTTTTTTCGCCATAGGGATCATCAATCTGTGCTGTCACAAAAAGTTGCTGGCTCTTATCATCAATGGCACCGGCTGTTCTTACCACAGCCGCCTCCCAATGTTGGTTATCACCACCCAACGAATTTTCTATCGTCACCTTTGGCGCTAGACGCTTTTGACTCTCTCCAGCAAAATCTCTTTCAGGCAGGTCAATAAAAGAGAGCTCACTATTTTTTAGTGGCAGGCGTATCTCTAACTGATCGATAGCATAGATCTCCGCCAATTTGGTCGACGAGGAGATAACATCACCAACAGAGACACTCTTGGACAGAATACGTCCCCTGTAGGGCGCCCTGATTTGAGTTCGCTCAACGGCCAGTTTTGCCTGTTTGAGTTTGGCTTTGGCAGAATCAATTTTAAGACGCGCCGCCTCTAACTGAGGCTTACGCAGAGCAAAATCAGACGCTTTCCCCTTTCGTCCCAAATTGATCCAATCTTTTTGCGCCTGTTCAGCCAGAGCCTGTTGCTCTTCGTAGCCGACTCGCATCTCTGCCAACTCGGCATCGGCAATCTCTACCTGAACATTGTAATCACGGGGATCAATCGTCAGCAGGAGATCCCCCTTCTCAAAAAAGCCCCCTTCATAAAACTCAGGACTTGTTGAGATGATCTGACCTGAGACCTGTGCCGCCAAAACACCACTCGTTCTCGGCTCAATTTTGCCGTGCGAGTCTAAAATGACCCGGTAGGATTGTGGACGAAGCTCTACCGTCTCAACCGAAATTGAGGGGGCCGATTTGGCCGTCTGCTTCTTGGCCTCAGGCTTGAAGTGTCCGACAAGTTGAATAACTACCACTGTAAGAATGATTACAATCAGCGGGGAATATTTTCTAATGTTCATTTAATAGTTAGATTGGCGCTATGCGCTCACAAAGAATAACCGGATAGAAAGGGGATGTTTTTATGAGACCTGATACTCCGAAATCACCCCTCTAAGTTCCTGGGCGATCCCGGAAAGTTCATCACCCGCCTGCATCACTGATGAGGTATTGGCTACCGCACTATCACTAACCTCTGTAATTCTATCCATATTTTGATGAATTCTTGAGATCGCCTCACCCTGCTGCTCACTCTCAACCGAGATCATATGGTTAAGATTGCTAATATTCTGCACCGCGGATGAGATCACCTGCAGCGATGAACCGGCCTCAGTTGCAGACTCGACACCATGCTGAAGTTGGGTATGACTCCGTTCCATAGTCGCAACTGCAGCCTTGCTCTTATTTTGCAGACGTTCAATCATCTCCTGAATGTCCTGAGTCGACTGATTAGTTCGGCTTGCCAGCGTTCTAACTTCATCCGCAACCACCGCAAAACCTCGGCCATGCTCACCCGCTCTAGCCGCCTCAATCGCAGCATTAAGGGCCAGCAGATTGGTCTGTTCAGAAATTCCACGAATCACATCTAGCACACTGCCGATGGAGATGGTCTCTGACTCAAGCTGGTTGATCTCAGTCATCGTCTCATCAACCCCCTTTGATAGCTGAGCTAACTGACTGATAGTCTCCTGTACGATGGCAGCACCACTTTGAGCACTGCTGTTGGCATTTTGGGCCGCTTCAGCCGCTTCACGGGTATTTGCGGCCACCTGCTGAATCGAGTGGTCGACATCAATGACCGCCGTGAGTGCAATATTGGTATCACTCTGTTGCTGCAGCGTATTGGTACTGGTCTGCTCGGTAACCTGAATCAGGTGACTTGATGATGACATCAGCTTATCAGAGGCATTGCTCACATCCAGGCACATGGTTCTCAGAGTGTCGGCCATACGGTTAAAGCTGGCGATAATCTCACCAACCAGATCGTGGCTTTCCATCTCACAGTTGTGGCGCAGATCCTTATTACTGATCGCATTTGCAACTTCTGAGATGCGGGTAAGGCGCTTCAACAAAACCAGCTTCACCAACCAGAAGTTGGCAACCCCAATCGTCAATCCTGCTGCAATACAGCCCAGGAAAAACCAGATGAACATCCCCTCTTTCCACTCAACAAAAAACTGAGCGTAGACCGGAAAGATCAATCCCATTGAGAGGCCAAAGCCATAAAAGGCAAATTTTAGATTTCTTAGAATGCTAGGTTTCATCAGCCACACCAGTTTTTAAGGTAATCCCTTATAC
>JAPHSO010000370.1 GCA_026193675.1 Gammaproteobacteria bacterium
GTGTCATAACGCACATCGATCTCGACACCACTCCCCCCTTTGGCAAAGGCGAGCGCCACACTCTCGATTGAGTTCTCAATCACCCCATCTGCAGGGCCCTGATCTCTCTTTTTGTTATAGAGTCCTCGCGCCGACCAGACCTTGTGACAACTATCGTATGCCTGGTGACTGGTGCGCTGCTCCAGCTGATCGTTCACATAGGAGGTGAGCAAAAAATAGAGTACGACACTCAGGCCGACGAGTGTCAGCAGCGAGTAACCGATAACCTTGAAGATCTGTTTTAACAAGCGGTGGAATCCATCTAATCGCTACCGATCTGCCCTTCACTGCCGCGCATCAGTTTTTGAATGTTACTGCGATGACGCCAGATCAGCATCAGGGTCAAAACCACCAACATATAGATCTGCGACTCGGCCATCCCCAGATACCAACCGGCAGCAGGTGTCATGGTCGCAGCGATGAGCGCTGCCAGGGAGGAGATCTTGAACACCTTGGCAATTAGCAGCCAGATGCCAATGGCCACCAGCGCCACCATCCAGGAGAGGGCGAGAATGACGCCGAAGGCGGTCGCCACCCCCTTACCACCTCGAAAGCCAAAGAACAGCGGATAGAGATGGCCGAGAAACGCCGCAAAACCGACAGCAGCCAACAGTTCGCTATCAGCTCCAAGCAGCTGTGCAACCAGCACAGGAATCAATCCTTTAAGAAAATCGCCCAACAGCGTCAGGGCCGCAGCCTTTTTACCGCCAATACGCAGCACATTGGTTGCACCGGGATTATTGGAACCCAGCGTACGGGGATCGGGCAGCCCCATCAGTTTGCAGATAATGATCGCCGCTGAGATAGAACCCAGTAGATAGGCGAAGGGTATTAAGAGATAGAGAGGATCCATCTGTCGACTCAAGTTATAAAAATTGGCGCCATTATACGCCAATAGCGCTTTATCGCCTGACAGAATTATTGCAATTCTGTTAAAATTTCCGATTTACTCGACCTTCTCTCAAATCAAAGACAGACAAGCCTGATGCCGATTCTGACCCTACTGCTGCTACTTCCACTCATTGGGGCTGGGTCAATTCTATTCATGGCTGGCGAGCACCGAGCCAATGTTCGTAGCGTAGCGGTCACCACCTCAGGGCTCGCCTTCATTGTTGCAATCTATCTGCTGACCGGCTTTGATACCGCCTCCAGCGCCTTTCAGTTTTCAGAGTCGGTGGTCTGGAATGCCCGCATGGGCACCGCCTACGCCCTCGGCCTCGATGGCTTCTCCTATCCGATGGTGCTGCTGGCCACCCTGCTCTCTTTCACCGCAATCCTCGCATCGGGCTCCATCACCGAACGCTATCGCGGTTACTACGCGCTGGTCCTGATTCTTGAAAGTGCCATGCTCGGTGTCTTCATGGCCCGTGACTGGCTGCTCTTTTACGTCTTCTGGGAGATGACGCTGATCCCCCTTTTCTTTCTTATCGATCGCTGGGGCGGTAAACGTCGCAGTATGGCGGCGCTCAACTTTGTGCTCTACACCATGGGCGGCTCGGTATTCATGCTGGTCAGTCTGTTGGTGCTCTACGATGCGATGCCGGAGCCGAGCTTCTCTATGGCCGCCATGAATGCTGCAGCTAAGAATCTTTCGACCGATACTCAGGTTCTGCTGTTCCTCGGTTTTCTCATCGGTTTTGGGGTGAAGATGCCCATCTTCCCGATCCACGGCTGGTTACCACTGGCTCATGTTGAGGCGCCCAGCCCCATCAGTATTCTGCTCTCAGGCATACTGTTGAAGATGGGCTCCTATGGCCTGATTCGTGCCACCGGCATGTTGCCCTCCGCAGTTGTTGAGTTGCAGGTGGTGCTCGCTTCGCTGGCAATCTTCAGCCTCTTCTATGGCGGTCTACTGGCCTGGCGTCAGAGCGATCTGAAGGCGATGATCGCCTACTCCTCGGTGGGACAGATGGGCATCGTGCTATTTGGTATCGCCTCTCTCAACAGCGCAGGCCTAACCGGCGCGATGATGCAGATGTTTGCCCACGGCCTGGTCGCCGGTGCCACTTTTATGCTGATTGGACTACTCTACCAGCGTA
>JAPHSO010000228.1 GCA_026193675.1 Gammaproteobacteria bacterium
GGCCTGAAGTTCGACAAGGATCGGCCGGGTCCCTTCCACGCTGGCAGTCACAGCGGAACCGGACGCGCTCTCGGGACGCTCCGAGATGAATACTGCCGAAGGATTCACCACCTCGGCAAGCCCCTTTTCTTTCATCTCAAACACCCCGATCTCGTTGGTGGATCCGAACCGGTTCTTTACAGCCCGAAGAATCCGAAAAACATGGTTCCGGTCCCCCTCAAAATAGAGCACCGTATCAACCATATGCTCCAGCACCCGTGGGCCGGCCAACTGGCCATCTTTGGTGACATGCCCAACAAAAAAGAGTGCCGTTCCGCTGCGCTTGGCATAGCGCACCAACTGGGCACAACTCTCACGCACCTGCGCCACGGAACCGGGAGCCGATTGCAACAGTTCAGTAAAGATGGTCTGAATCGAATCGACCACCAGCACCGCCGGCTGCTCTTTATCTGCTGTCCTTAAAATACGCTCAACCTGAGTCTCTGCAAGAATGCGGATCTGCTCCGCTGAAAGGCTCAGGCGTTGGGCCCGCATGCTGATCTGTTCGGGTGACTCCTCGCCACTGATATAGAGCACCTTAAAACGGCTACTCAGCCTATCGAGCACCTGTAACAGCAGTGTCGATTTGCCAATTCCAGGATCACCGCCAAGCAGCACGACCGAACCGGGTACCAGGCCACCACCCAGCACCCGGTCAAACTCACCGATACCGATAGCGGTTCTCTGTACGTCACCGGCAACAACCTCTGAGAGGTTTTGAACCTCCTGAGCCACAGCCCCTCCGGTATAGCCGGCAAAGCGGCCATTCTTGGCCGGTGAACCCTCAACCACTATCTCAATCAGACTATTCCATGCGCTACACTCACCGCACTGCCCGGCCCATTTGGGGCTTATCGAGCCGCATTCACTACAACTGTACTGTTTTTTATCTTTTGCCATGTTTTAGTTCGATTCAGAATAAAGTTTGTTTAAGGCTCGTTGAGTCGTCCGGTTCAGATTTACCGACTCTAAATCATCAAGTGCAATCCAGCGCGCATCTGCGGCATCATCTGCCGCCTGTGGTCTCCCCGAAATGTAACGTCCAGACAGATCGAGCACCACATAGTGAAATTCAGGATGACCATTCTCTGCAGGCACAATATGCTCAAAATGATAGATTAACTCTCCCGCTTCAATCGTGATTCCGGTCTCCTCCAGAATCTCACGTTCAGCTCCCTGCTGCAGGGTTTCACCCCACTTCAGCTTACCGCCAGGAATGGCCCACTCACCTGCATACGGCGCTCTGCCACGCTTTACCAATAACACCGCGCCATCATGAACCACAATGGCGCCAACACCTACAACTGGGAGTTGATTATTACTCTGGTCAGCCCGCATATTATTCAGTAGCATCCGTCACAAATTAAATCCAAGGATACCGTCTCTATGCTGTTGCCGCGACTTGTTGAAGCCGAAATTCTCGAAAAAGAGCTCGAAAACCCTAACCTACTCATCATCGACCTCTGCCGTAACGAGTACTACCAGAAACACCACATCCCCGGTGCCATTCATCTGGAGTATGGTGCAATCGTTCGTAACGCCCCACCTGTAGGGGGGCTTCTACCCACTGAGGCGGATCTGAGCAAACTTTTCTCAGCCATCGGTCTGACACCAGAGCTTCATGTTGTCGCCTATGATGATGAGGGCGGAGGCAAGGCGGCACGTCTAATCTGGACTCTCGCCTGTATCGGTCATCACAACGCTTCGATGCTCAATGGTGGACTATTTGCATGGGGTAACGAGGGCCATCCCACCAGCGATAGACCACAACAACCTACCCCATCAACCTACACTGCAAACATCAGTTCAGATGCCATGGCCCATATCAACGCTGATGAGGTGGTCGCGGCACTCAATAGCGAAAGTGCCCTGCTTGATGCACGCTCAGAGGGGGAATATCTGGGAACCAAGAAGTTTGCCGAACGTGCTGGACGTATTCCCGGTGCAATCCACATGGAGTGGACGAAGATGATGGATCAGCCCAATAACATGCGCCTAAAGCCTCTGGAGAGTGTGCGTGGGATGCTTCAAGAGCACGGAATTAAAGATGGTCAGGAGGTGATCGCCTACTGCCAGACCCATCACCGTTCAGCCCTTAGCTGGTTTGTGCTCGATCTACTCGGCTATCGGGCGCGGGGCTACGAGGGCTCCTGGTCGGATTGGGGTAATCGCAGCGATACCCCCATTGAGATTTAATCCAATAAAAAAGGGGAGAGAATCGCTTCTCTCCCCTTTTTTAGTCTCTACCGCCGGATTAGATCAAACTCGGACTTGAATCCCTATTCAGGTAGACGAATAACCCCGGTAACGATACCGAGGATCTCAACCTCATCATGACTCAACATGATGGGATCCATATCGGGATTGGCCGGCTGTAGACGGATGCCGTCGCTCTCAATGTAAAACTTCTTCAGAGTCACCTGCTCACCATTGATCATCGCCACAACAGACTGACCATTTTCTGCAGTCTCACGCTTCTCAATGATGACAATATCACCATCCTGAATGTTGTCATCGATCATCGAATGGCCGCGCACCTTGAGGGCATAGGTGTTCTTGCGCACCATATTGGCCGGCACCGTAACCGATTCATTCTCTTCAGAGATCTCCATCGGCTGACCAGCAGTAATCCAGCCCAGCAGTGGAATCTCGGCCATGTTCGTCGGCTCAATGTCCAGTTGCTCCAACTCATCAAGCTCAGGGGCCCAAACGGTACGATCCCTTTTCGGGATCATGTAGGCGATGTTAGACATAGAAACTCCTCAATTAATCTTGTTATGGCTAGACCATACGTAACTTCCCTTATTAATTCAATAGGTTCTGTTAGTTTGTTAAACCATTTCCAAATATATTACTTTCGTCTGATCAGGGCTTCATGCGATAATTCTCAGCGTGAAAAAACTACTTGCCCTTACACTGCTGTTTATCATCGGTCTCATCACCCTGTCGACCATTACCAATCCACGCCAAACGGAAGATCCGCTCACCATGATATCTGACGCGATTAAAGCCTATCCCCAATATCTGATGCCGGGACATCTCATCTCACGAGTGACCCACAAAGCAACCCGCATTGAGGCCCCATGGTTCAAGAACGGAATGATTCGCGGATTCTCCGCGTTGTTTGATATCGATATGACCGATGCGGTACTAAAAAATCCTGAAGATTTTGCCACCTTTAACGCCTTTTTCACCCGCGCCCTAAAACCAGAGAGTCGTCCTATTGATCCCTCCCTGGAATCGATCGTCTCCCCAGTCGATGGCACCATCAGTCAAATGACGCTGATCCAGCAGGGTGAGATATTTCAGGCCAAGGGGCATCAATATACTGTGAGTGAGCTACTTGGTGGAGATGAGCAGCGAGCAGCCCAGTTTGCCAATGGCCGCTTCACCACCATCTACCTCTCACCCCGCGACTACCACCGAATTCATATCCCTGTGAGTGGCACCCTCACCGAGATGGTGCATGTGCCTGGCCGTCTTTTTAGTGTCAATCCTGCAACAACCAGAACAATTCCAGGACTGTTTGCCCGTAATGAGCGGGTTGTATCCCACTTCGATACCCCAATGGGTCCGATGGCCGTGGTGATGGTTGGTGCCGTTAATGTGGGTAGTATTCAAACCATCTGGGCCGGTGAAGTGACTCCTCCTGCCGGCAAGAACATCATGAAATGGGACTACCGGGAGGCCAATAGCAGTGGTGATCCCCTACTATTTGATAAGGGTGCCGAGATTGGCCTGTTCAACATGGGCTCTACGGTCATTCTGCTGTTTGCCAATCCCGATATTCAATGGGAGGAAGGTTTGAAGAGTGGTGACTCGGTGAAGATGGGCGCGAAGATTGGTGAGATTCGCTAACTCCCCCATTAGATCATTAGCTTCGCTCAATCGGGAAAGCAATCACCTCATCAATTGAGTCCGCATCCAATACAGCCATCAGCAATCGATCGATACCTATCGCTACCCCAGAACACCCGGGTAGCCCCTGTTCCAGCGCAGCGAGAAACCTCTCATCAATAGGCGGCAGGTGGGCTCCCCGAGCACTTCGTATATCCAGATCATGCTCAAAGCGTAACCGCTGCTCCGAGCCATCGGTCAGCTCTCCAAAACCGTTACCAAGCTCTACCCCTTCGATAAACAGCTCAAAGCGTTCTGCAAGACTGGAATCCTCTGGCTTAAGACGCGCCAATGAGGCCTGTTCGGCAGGGTAGTCATAGATAAAGCTGATTCGGCCACGCCCTAAATGGGGTTGAATCTTTTCCGCAAAGAGAAGGTCGAGCCAGCCACTGCGTTCCATGCCCTCTCCCTCTGAATAGAGTTCAATCCCCTGCTCCACTGCACATCGGGCCAACTCATCTGTAGATGCCGTCAACGGATTAATAGCTAGATAGCGAAGAAAGGCTTCACAATAGCTGAGCCACTCGGGAGCCTGCTCTAACCTCTCATCACCGATGATGGTGGTGATCAATTCAGCAATCTCATCCATCAAGGCCCGATAATCCCACCCCTCTCGATACCACTCCAGCAGGGTGAACTCAGGATTATGAAAA
>JAPHSO010000330.1 GCA_026193675.1 Gammaproteobacteria bacterium
CGGGGCGAATCATCGGCGCGGGAATCGTTGGCCCCAATGCTGGTGAACTGATAGCCGAGGCGGTATTGGCCCTGGAGCTGGGAGCCGATGCTGAAGATATCAGCCTGACCATTCACCCACACCCGACACTCTCCGAGACGCTTGGGTTTGCGGCCGAAATTGTCGATGGCTCGATTACCGACATTATGCCTCCCAGGAAAAAGCGCCAATAGAACAATCATCAAAAACACGGGTCGATCCTGGCCCGTGCACCCCATTGAGCTCTACATAGCTTTTAACCAGCACTGCCCTTAAACTAACTGTGAAATGCCTATCCCCCATCACCAAAAAATGAGATAACTTAGATCGCCCCACCCATGCTACCTAAGAAAATATTAAATAGTGGTTTCACCTTTAGTGAAAGTGAATCCAATCTGGAATTCAAATTTCGAGTCCTCAACTCAATTCTGTTCATCACTGCGCTCTTTACTCTGCTGATCGGACTGCTGGGTGATTATGGCATCAATGATATCGGTCAAATTCAACCCAAGGTCAATTACCTTCACTCAGTAATCTGTGTCATCCTGATCTTTCTGTTACGAATCAAGCGTGAACTATTCACTCTCACCGCGACCATTCTGGTTATCAGCTCTCTTGCCAGCTTTATATCTGTTCTCATCTTTGTAATTCATGATGAGTTCCGACTCATCTGGTTCTATCTGGTGATCTACGTCACCTATGTACTACTAGGACCCAGAGCGGGGAGTTGGATGACCATTGCAGTTGTTGCATCAATTATTACCAGCGCCAATCTGTTTGATCTGAATCTCTCTAAAACCGCATTTTTTACAGCCGCCGTTGGTCTGTTTATCGCCAGCCTTTTCAATCGCTCCTATTCCATTGAAATGTCGACCAACGTCAATCGTCTCGACAAGGCCCTGGTAAAGGCAAAGCAGGCTAGTGATGCCAAGAGTCTGTTCCTGGCCAATATCAGCCATGAGATCCGGACCCCTCTCAATGGCATGCTCGGTATGGCCCAGGTGATACAGGGCACCAAACTGGATGATGAGCAGAAGCACTACCTTGAGACCTTTGAGCAATCGGGAAAGACTCTGCAGTTTCTGATTGATGAACTGCTAGATCTAGCCAAGATTGAATCGGGCACTTTGGCGCTCGATCCCAAGGCTTTTGATAGTTTTCGCTGGGTGATGGATATCCAGATGGTGACCGAGCCGCTATTTGAGGAGAACGATGTCTCATTCACCACTGAGATTGGTAGCGAACTGCCAGAGCTGCTGTTTGGTGATTCACCACGCCTGATGCAGGTGGTGATCAATCTGGTCTCTAACGCTGCAAAATTTACCCATCATGGCGAGGTCCGCCTTAAGATTGGCGGCAAACCGATCGATGAGAATCGCTTCAATCTACAGATCTCTGTTAGAGATAGCGGTATCGGCATCCCCAAAGATAGACTTCGGGAGATCTTCAACAGCTTTCAACAGCTCTCTTCCAACACCATCGCCAACAAGGGCGTCGGTCTCGGCCTTGCCATTAGTGAGCGACTGGTCTCGGCTATGGGTGGCAAACTTGATGTCAGCTCTACTGAGGGCGAGGGTAGCCAGTTCTGGTTTAGCATTGAGCTGCCGATCATCCGTGAAGCCGCGCCATCATCTGTCGCTACCAAACAGCACGATAACGATCAACAGTTGAGCATATTGCTGGTTGATGATGATGCCATCAATCGACTTGCCGCCAGCATGCTTCTAAAGCAGGCGGGGCACCTTGTCGAAATGGCTGCAGACGGAATGGATGCTATCGAAAAATTGAAAACCGGATCCTACGATGCGGTGCTGATGGATATTCACATGCCGATGATGGATGGAGTTGAGGCGACAAAATTGATTCGTGCCGACACAACCCAAAAGAATTGCCACATTCCAATTATCGGTGTGACCGCCAGTGTGATGAGCGACGAACGGAAACTCTATCTGGAGATCGGCATGGATGCGGTGGTGGAAAAGCCGATTATCTCTGAGAATCTATTGCAGACAATCTGGAACACCCTGGACCAACAGCAGGCTCAGAAGCGGGATCATCAGCCGGCCGATTGATTGACCTCCTGCGGAGGAGGATAGCGGCGTAACATTCCAACAGGAACCCTGCCTCGACTGATCTGTTCCAGTGAGCTGGACTCCAGGACCAAAACAGCAAAAACCAGAATCACCGTCGGCATCACACCAATACGGGTGAAGACCACCTGAAAGATCTCCGCCTTATCACCCTCTGCCATTAGCTGGGCCAAAGTAATAATCAGAGCTGTGAGCCCATAACCGATGAACAGGAGCCTGCCCCGCAGTAGCGCCTGGCGCCAGTTGACCATCACAAACCACTCCGTTATCGGATTAAATTGGCCTCCTCGCCAGTAGATATATCCAAATAGCAGGATCGAGAAAAGCACCGGTATCAACATTCCGAGCTGCCCGATATCTAGCGCAATCAAACCCACAGCAAGCAGAAGGTGAAAGATAGCCAAATTGAGCATAATCAGCTCATGGGGCTGGCGCGCTTTTTTACGACTGATCTCATCAATAGTAAAGCTCTGCGCTTCCATCATCACTCTCCGTTCTGTTGAAATGAGTCACATCAGCTTACACCTTTTCAACGTCTAATAGGGAGAGCTTATCTCAACATTTTAAGCCGATAACGGCAAAAAAATGAGCTCTGCTGTCAACACAACAGAGGCCTTTAGGAGTGACTTGATTCTATAGAGGTGATCTCAACTTGGATCCGTTAACAAAATATCCTGACGATTTTTTTCGACGATTCGGTGACCCACTCCTCGCACCTTGCGCAGGTCATTTAAAGTTTGAAAGTCACCATATTCACTCCGGTACTTCACAATCTCTTCAGCACGTGCAATACCCACGCCTCTGAGTGACGCAGCGATCAGTTTAGCATCGGCGGTATTGATATTTACGGGTGCGGCATTCACCGACAATGAACTGAGTAGTGCTGCAATAGCGAGCCATTTTTTCATCATATTCCTCCCTGGATTCCTTGATGTTGTGGTTTTGATCTATATCGATATATCCGATATTGAGCGTGATGCTAGCACCCTCTCCTATGTGTCGCAATAGTCCCTGTTAGCTGTAATCCGAACCGTACAGAGGTTAGATCACTAGCCCTACAACCGATGCGATCAGCAGACTCAGAAGCAGGTTGAGCACCATACCAACACGCATCATTTGCCGTTGCGGGATGTAGCCCGAACCAAACACAATGGCATTGGGCGGTGTCGCCACCGGCAACATAAAGGCGCACGATGCACTGATGGCAATCATCACCGCCATGATGGTCGGTGAGAGCCCCATCGCTCCGGCGATCGAGACAAAGATCGGCACCAACAGTGCACTACTGGCGGTATTGCTCGCAACCTCGGTCAACATCACCACAAAGGCGGCAATCGCCAGTAGGAATAGAAACAGTGGTGCGTCATCAAGTAGCGTGGTGATCGACTCAGCCAGGAAGCTACTGGTTCCGGTTGTACTCAACAGGGCTGAGAGGGTCAGGCCGCCACCAAATAGCAGCAACACCCCCCAATCGGCAGACTGTTCAATCTCCTTCCAGCGCACCACCTTCACAGCGGTCAGCATAACGATGGCACCAATAGCCACCATCGAATCAAAGCCTTTGTCGATATTGAACAGTCCAGAGAGTGGCCGACTCAGGAGCCACAACAGCACGGTCATCATGAAGATCAAAAGAGTCAACCACTGTGCACGCTGCATCGGCTCGACAGCAGCTCGGTTCTCACTAAGACTCCCCAGATCTGGACGTAAGAGCCACCACAACACCCCAACCACCAGCGGAAACATCACCAATACAGTTGGCAGTCCGAACATCAACCACTCGGCAAAATTGATTCCCACCGCAGCGGCTGCAATCGCATTGGGCGGGCTACCGACCAGTGTGCCAATGCCACCGATATTGGCGGAGTAGGCGATACCCAGCAACACAAACCAGTAGGTGTGCCGATTTTCTCGGTAGGGAGTATTTCCCAACAGTCCGAGGGCAAGCGGCAGCATCATTGCCGTTGTGGCGGTGTTGGAGATCCACATTGAGATGAATGCGGTGGTGGCAAACAGCAGCACCACACCAAGTTCCATCCGCCCCCTGGAGAGATGCATCACCAGCAGGGCAATACGCCTATCCAATCTCTGGCTCTTAAGGGCTGCCGCCAGCGCAAAGCCACCCAAGAAGAGGAAGATGATCGGATGGGCAAAATTGACCAGCGACTCGACCACTGTGAAGGTGCCGCTTAAAACGGTCAACAGCGGAATCAACAGCGCAGTGATGGTGATATGAAAGGTCTCAGTGACCCACAGGATGGTGATGGTCGCCAATATTGAGAGGCCAATCCTCAGCGGCAATTCCAGCGCCAATCCCCAGTAGAGCAGAGAACCTACAGTGATCGCCAGTAGCAGTGTCAGTAGCCTACGATTGGACATCTCGTTCTCTTGTCAGCTACCACAACAACGCTTGTATTTCTTGCCGCTATCGCAGGGACAGGGGCTATTGCGTCCCACCTTCTGCCGGCCCTCATCAGGTAGCTGTACCCCATCAAGATAGAGCCACGCGCCATCCTCACGAACAAATCGGCTCCGCTCAACCAGCTCACCAGGTTGACCCTCATGGGTGAAGCGGGCACGAAAGGTCACCTCTCCCTCCAGATCGTCCATGCCACCCTGACTCCGTTCAACTGTCAGCCCAACCCACTCAGTCGAATCGCTCTGAAGATCAAGGCTCTCCGGTCGTGTTGAAGGATGCCAGCTAGCGCTTAAGTATTCGGAATCTTTCAGTACAAATGCACTATAACGAGAGCGCATCAGCGCCTCTGCCGTGGGGGCCTTGCTGTTGCCATGTATATAGCGGCCACAACAGGCTATGAAGATCTGTTTTGAGCCACATGGGCAGGGTCTCTCGTTAATGAGGCTGTCGTTTGTCATTTTGAAAGCCTATCACTCCTCAATCCAATATGTGACTTTTAGGCAACAATATTTCACGTTGATTAGCTAGAGAGTGGGGCGCACCGCATCCAATGGCTTTGATCACCAGGTGCCGGCACCATTTGTGACGATAGATGAAGATAGAGATCGAATCTTTAATCCGTTACAGGATGAATAAAAAATTTGCCCTCCCTGGCAAATGAGTCATCCCGACTCAATGAAGATCACTGATTGCAGTTAATCAATTTAGATCAATATTGAGAAAGATCAAGCGCTCTCGATCTCAACCATCAACTGATGCGAGCCAAGCGTATATTGCCACGATAAGGATAGTCATCATCACCTCCGAAGCATTATAAAACCAATCAAAAATGCGACCGATGATGCCCATCGGGATAGATTGCTCTAATATCCCCTCTATGAATAGAGCTACCGACTCCTTTGAACCATCTCTAGAGAGCGCAATGAATACCCTCCAAGCCCTGCAAGCAGAGGCGATTTCAGAGCGTCAGCGCAGGATGGTGGTGGTTGCCGGCGATCTCACCTGGTGTATCAACATCGCCAACCGATTTGCTGAGCTGCAGCATTCAAATCTAGATAAGAGACTGTGGATTGCCAAAGAGTGGCCAGAACCTGCCAACCGCCTGCAACAGATCATTGGTGGCGAAACGCCGCTGCTGATATTTAATGCACACCATGGATTTGATCCAAATCTGTTTGGGGCAGCCGCAGGTACTGTGGTTGGCGGTGGACTTCTACTTCTTCTGACGCCCCAATTTAAGAGATGGCCACAAAAGAGCGACCCGGTATCATCCAGAATTAGCGTCTACCCCCACCTCCCTGAATCACTCTCTCAGCGCTACATCGAACGGCTGATTCGAACCATTGAGACGGGAGAGAAAGAGAATCTGTTGAGCACTATTCAGCAGGGTGAGCCGCTTGAACCGATTGCTGTAGAGAATCCCACACCATCTCGCGATATAGAGACAGCAGCCGTTACTGGAACTGCCGAACAGCAGCAGGCTATCGATGCGATCCTCCATACCGCAACGGGACATCGCCACCGCCCGCTGGTGGTGACTGCTGATCGCGGTCGAGGTAAAAGCGCCGCCCTCGGGATTGCCGCAAAGGCACTGCTTAACCAGGGCAGGCAGCAGATCATCGTCACCGCACCCAGCCGCTCGGCAGTCGATAATCTGTTTAAGCATGCGGGGAGTGACAGCCCGGCTCTGGAGTTTGTTGCTCCAGATGCACTCGTCAGCCAATCACTCCGGGCCGATCTGGTTCTGGTCGATGAGGCGGCTGCCATCCCGACCCCAATCTTGAGCAAAATTGTGGAGCGCTACTCCCGGGTGGTGTTCGCCAGCACCACACACGGCTACGAAGGTTCAGGACAGGGATTTACACTCCGCTTCCAGAAAATATTGAGCAGGCTCTGTCCCGACTACACCGAGGTAAAACTAAGGAGCCCGATCCGCTGGGCAGAAGGCGACCCGGTTGAGGCGCAGGTCAATCACATGCTCCTGCTAGATGCCGAGCCCGAGTTATCGGAGAGCCAAAACACGAACGAGGTAGAACCAACCATATCTATCGACCGAATAGAGCGTCTTGACCGAGAGCCGCTGGCTCAAAATGAGCCTCAGCTACGTCAACTCTTTGGGCTACTGGTGCTGGCCCATTACCGCACCACGCCACTCGATCTCCGTCAGATACTCGATGGCCCCAACCTCTCTATCTATACCGTCACCAGCAATAGCCGCATTATCGCGACAGCACTGGTTGCCGATGAGGGTGAGATCGACACCGATCTGGCTGAACAAATTTGGCTCGGAAAACGTCGCCCGCAAGGGCACCTGCTACCGCAGACACTGATCGCCCACCTCGGAATTAAAGATGCCGCCCCACTGCGCTACCGGCGAATTATTCGTATCGCCGTTCACCCGCAACGTCAACGCAAGGGTGTGGGTCACCAGTTGATGGACAAGATCACCGCCGACGCCATTACCGAGCAGATCGACCTCATCGGTTGCAGTTATGGCACAACCACAGAGCTCTTCAAGTTCTGGAACAGCAACCATTTCACCCCGCTATTTATTGGCGGTCACAGAAATGCCAGTAGCGGCACCTACGCCCTGACTCAAATGAGGCCGTTGAGTGAGAAGGGCCATTCGATTCAGGAACTGGCTGAGAGACGATTTCAGAACGGTCTGGTCGAGCAGCTGCGTGAACCACTGCAACAGCTAGAGGTAGATATAGTCTGCCAACTACTCAAACCACGCCCATCATCACTTAACCAGCACGACTGGGATGATATTGATACCTTTGCCCACGGCAACCGTCGCTATGAGACGGTGCTCACCCCACTCAAGCAACTACTGCTGAGCCATTTTGATAAAACAACTCACCTCACGCCCCTGCAGCGCCAACTACTGATCATGAAGCTACTCCAAAATCGGAGCTGGAGTGACTGCGCGACACTATTAAATCTTGCTGGAAAATCGGCAACCCAGGTCGAGCTGAGAGATACCATCGCAGCGCTGATAAAATCACTTTAACCACTTTCAAGCCGCTTCACACTGAGAGATTAAGTGGTATGATGAATTCATTCTAAAAATAGCCGTTAAGAGTTTTTCGTGCAAAAAATTAAGGTCCTCATCGTTGATGATGCAGCATTTACCCGCGACATTATGCGCAAAGGACTGCGCGCGGAATTCCCCTCCTTTACTACCGAAGAGGCGCCAGATGGCCTGAAGGCCCAGAAGCTGCTTGAGAAAAAACCGTTTGACCTGATCCTGTGTGACTGGGAGATGCCTGAGATGAATGGCGCAGAGCTACTCACCTGGATTCGCAATAACGACCCGATTAAGGATACCCCGTTTATCATGGTGACCAGCCGGGGAGATAAAGAGCATGTGGTCAAGGCGATTGAGCTGAAGGTAAACAACTACATCGTTAAACCCTTTAGTAATGACAAGCTGGGCAAAGTGGTCGCCAACGTTCTACAAAAGACGATGGGGCTCTCAGCAGAGCAGCTACGTATCATTGGCGGCAAATATCAGGATCCCATGACCGTCGCCAGTAAAGGGCTCTCCGGTGCAATACCCGCCGCAGAGCTAACCCGTGAGAGCGTTGCCACAGCCCCTGCAGGCGGTGGCGCAAAAAGTGCTCAACCCAGCGAAAAGGTGCTGATGACCGTCCGCTTCAGAGGCTCGCAGATCAAGCTTTTGGTGAAGGAGATCTCCTCAGAGCTGATCACCGGCATCATCAAAAACGATGACCAGATTCCGCCCATTATGGAGATGACCGTTGTCGACATCTCATTCGATGGGATGACCAGTCGTCTAAATGCATTTGTCTATACCCTGCAGGCGCGGGGTGACTCCAACGAATCTGAATTTGTCGATATCACTCTCAAGTTGGTGGATCAGGATGATTCAGATAAGATGAAGCACCTCCAAAACTTTATCGACTCTATCGCCTAGATCTATTTAATGCCTATTCCTGTCGTAATCTGTGATGACTCAAGCTTTGCCCGTAAGCAGGTGGCCCGCGCGCTCCCTAACGGCTGGGATATCACCCTCTCATTTGCCACCAATGGTCGCGAAGGGATCGAGGCGATCCGCGAAGGCAAGGGTGACATCCTCTTTCTCGATCTACAGATGCCCGATATGGATGGCTTTGAGGTGCTTGAGGCGATCCGCAGGGAGAATCTGCAGACCCTACCCATTGTCATCTCGGGTGATATTCAGGAGGAGAGTCAAAAACGGGTAAAAAGTCTGGGCGCTGTCGCATTTGTAAAAAAGCCGGTCGATGCCCCAGAGCTCTCCGCCATCCTTGATAGCTATGGTGTACTCAGTATCCTTGAGACTCCCATGGAGGAGGTGCGCGAAGATAGCGTCACCTTTGAGGACTGGGTTCAGGAGATCTCCAATATCTCTATGGGTCGCGCAGCCGACCTGCTGGCCCAGTTTATCGATGAGAGCATTGAGCTCTCAATTCCCAAGGTTAGACTGCTTGAACCGGTTGAGCTTGATATGATGCTCGCCTCATCGAGTAAGCGCGGTATATCTCATGTCTCCCAGGGCTTTATCGGCTCTGGTGTTTTCGGTGAGACCCTGATCATCTTCCATGACATCAATTTTAGTGAGCTCTCCAAGCTGATGAACTATAGCCAGGAGCTCGATGGTGATGGAGAGATGGAGCTACTCATGGGTCTATCCAATATTCTCTCCGGCTCATTCCTGAAAGAGATCGCCGAACTGCTGACCGTCAATTTCAGTTTTGGTCACCCACGTATCTCCTCAAGCGGTCTGGGGTATGACGAGCTTGAGCACCGCGAAATCGCCCCCAGTGAAAAGGTGCTCTCTATCCATATTAACTACGCCATTGGTAAAAATAAGGTCGAGTGTGAACAGCTCATCCTGTTCCCGCAGGAGGCACTCTCGGCACTGCGTTCCAAGGCCAGCTACATTCTGGAAAAACGATGATTGGTGAAGCAGACAGCATTGGTGAACTCCACTGGTTACTCGGCATTATTCAAAATGTCGATGTTGGACTGGTGGTTATTGATCGTGACTGCAACATTCGTCTGTGGAACGGCTTTATGGAAAACCATAGCGGGCAGCACCCCACAGCGGTAACTGGGAAATCGATCTTTGAGATTTTTCACGATGTACCAGTCGACTGGCTACAGAGCAAGATCGACTCTGTCTTCCTGCTTAAGAATAGCGCCTTCTCCACCTGGCAACAACGCAAGAACATCATCAACTTTAAGAGCTACCGACCTATCACCGGCAAGTCAGAGTCGATGTTTCAGGATGTCACATTCCTGCCGCTCAGCGCCATCAATGGTGAGATCAACCATGTCTGCATCATCATCTATGATGTGACCGAAATGGCGGTGGATGAAATAGCTCTGGCCCAGATGGGGCGGACCGATGCCCTCACCAAACTGCTCAATCGTGGTGCCTGGGAAGAGCAGCTCAACGCTGAATATAGCCGTGTACAACGTAGTGGCATGACCTCTGCGATGCTGATGTTTGACATCGATCACTTTAAATTGGTCAATGATACCTATGGTCATCAGGCTGGTGATGAGGTGATCCGAGCCGTCTCAGAGCTGGTTCGTGAGACTAAGCGTGAATCGGATATCGCCGGACGTTACGGCGGAGAGGAGTTTGCGGTTATTCTGGTCGATACCGATGAAGAAGGGGCGCTGATCTACGCAGAGCGACTACGTGAGGCGATTGCGGCCACCACTGTCACCCACAACCATCACAATATTCAGTTTACGGTGAGTATCGGTGTGGCCGAGAGCCCTCACCTGGGTACCCCTAGTAAAGAGTGGATCGAAAGCGCCGATAATGCGCTTTATTATGCCAAAGAGCATGGACGTAATCAGACAACGCTCTACAGCTCTATCTCTCTCGACGACTAAACTGGCTCCAGGTTACGTTCTGTAGAACGTCCCTTTTTCTCTTACTCAACCGTGACCGACTTGGCCAAATTACGGGGCTGATCGACATCGGTCCCCTTGAGCACCGCCACATGGTAGGAGAGCAGTTGTAGTGGAATAGTAAAGATGATGGGAGAGACATGCCCTCCGCCGGGAGGAATGGTCATCACATGGATCCGCTCACCACTCTCCATCCCCGTATCGTGATCGGCAAAAAGATAGAGTTCGCCACCACGGGCACGCACCTCCTCGAGATTCGACTTAAGCTTTTCAAGCAGTTCGTCATTGGGCGCTACCGCGATGATCGGCATCATCTCATCGACCAGCGCCAGCGGGCCATGCTTCAATTCACCGGCGGGGTAAGCCTCGGCGTGAATATAGGAGATCTCTTTCAACTTCAGAGCCCCCTCCATCGCAATGGGATACTGCACACCGCGGCCAAGAAATAGTGCGTTGTGTTTGTCGGCAAACCGCTCAGAGATCTGTTTGATCTCATCATCCAGTTTTAGCACATCTTCAATATGGCGCGGCAGGGCCTGTAGCTGTTTAACAATCACCGCCTCACGCTCAGCATCGATTCGGTAGCGGCGTCCAATAGCCACCACCAGCATCAGCAAAGCCACCAATTGAGTGGTAAAGGCCTTGGTTGAGGCGACACCGATCTCGGGACCGGCTCGGGTCAGCATCGATAGATCTGCTTCACGTGAGAGTGAGCTCTCGGGGACATTACAGATAGCCAGAGATGGGCCAAATCCCCATTTTTTGGTAGCACGAAGGGCGGCCAGCGTATCTGCCGTCTCTCCAGACTGGGAGATGACCACCACCAATGCATCGGGATCGGCGACCGGATGGCGATAACGGAATTCGCTCGCCACCTCAACATGACATGGCACCCCGGCAACCCCCTCAAACCAGTTTCGTGCCACCATACCGGCGTGGTAGCTGGTGCCGCAGGCGATGATCTGCACCGACATGATTTTGTCAAAGATGGCCGCCGCCTCTGGCCCAAAACTTTCATCTAGTATCTTGCCGTTCGTGATGCGCCCCTCCATGGTCTCGGTTACAGCCTGAGGCTGCTCGTAGATCTCTTTGAGCATGTAGTGGCGGTAGCTGCCTTTGTCTGCCGAATCTGCTGTCAGTGAAGATTCTATCTCGGGACGTTCAACCCGCTCACCCGACTCATCATAGATCTCGACGCTGTCACGACGGATATCGGCCACATCCCCCTCTTCAAGGAAGATGAAGCGACGGGTCACCGGAAGCAGAGCCGCCACATCGGAGGCGATAAAGTTCTCTCCAATTCCCAGACCGATCACCAGCGGACTACCACGTCGTGCAGCAACCAGTCGATTGGGCTCATGGTTGGAGATGACGCCCAGAGCGTAGGCCCCCTCTAGATCGACAAGCGCATCACGGGTCGCCAGCAACAGATCCTTACCCTCGGCCTGATGGTTATAGATCTGGTGCACCACCACCTCGGTATCGGTCTCAGAGGTAAACTCATAGCCCTGCTCCAACTGCATGGCTCGCAGGGCCTGATGGTTTTCAATAATACCGTTATGCACAACCGCCACACCTTTACGACAGATGTGAGGGTGGGCATTTTGCTGGCTGGGCTGACCGTGTGTTGCCCAACGGGTATGGGCGATGCCGAGGTGTCCATTTATCGGATTGGTTTTCAGCGTATCTGCCAACACCTGAACTTTACCGAGCATCCGTTCGCGGTCGATACATTTTTCACTATTGATAACCGCGATGCCGGAGGAGTCGTAGCCGCGGTACTCCAGTCTACGCAGCCCCTCTAACAGAAGTGGAACCGCATCACGCTCGCCAATGGCACCGACAATTCCACACATATTAGCTTTTATCCTTGCTCGGCTTTCCCTTAGCGGGACGTCGCCACTTAATACTCTTCTGCTGAGTGCGCGTGAGGGTTAGCTGCTCATCTGGCGCATCTCGACTGATACTGGAACCGGCTCCGATGGTTGCACCAGCTCCTACCGTTACCGGGGCTATCAGTTGACTATCGGAACCGATAAAGGCGTTATCACCGATGATGGTCTGGTGCTTGTTCACACCATCATAGTTACAGGTGATGGTCCCGGCTCCGATATTGACGTTGCTACCCATGGTGGTGTCACCAATATAGCTGAGATGGCTCACCTTGGAGCCTTCACCAATATCACTCTTCTTCACCTCAACAAAATTACCCACCTTTGCATGAGGATGCATATGGGTACCGGGACGCAGGCGGGCAAAGGGACCGACACTACACTGCTCATCAATTGTTGCATCTTCAACGTGGCTCATCGCCTCAATGGTGACCCCCTGGCCGAGTCTTGCATTGCGCAACAGACAATTCGCACCAACAGTGCAGCCGCCGGAAATCTCAATATGGCCCTCAAGGATGACATTAATATCGATAGTGACATCGGCGGCAATATTGATCTCTCGACCAATCTCTCCACGAATATCGATCCGTGCCGGATCACGCAGGGTGACTCCCTGTTCCATCAATTTTTCAGCCTGCTTTAGCTGATAGTGGCGCTCAAGAGTCGCCAGCTGATTGCGGGTATTGATACCTGCCACCTGATAGCTATCTTCAGTAATCAGACCACTCACTTCGACGCCGTCTGCCACAGCCATGGCGATCACGTCGGTGAGATAGAATTCACCCTGGGCATTGTTACTCTCCAGACGCGAGAGCCAGCCACGAAGCTGTTTGGCGGGAAGGGCCATGATGCCGCTATTGACTTCACAAATCGTACGCTGCAGATCGGTCGCATCCTTCTCCTCAACGATCGCCTCAATGGCACCATTCTGACTGCGAACAATACGACCATAACCCTGGGGATTTTCGAGTTTGAGAGTGAGTAGCGACAGTTTTGAGCCATCGCTCATTGCAATTAACTGTTGCAGCGTATCGAGCTCAATGAGTGGCACATCGCCATAGAGAACAAGCACGGTAGCGTGATCATCGACATGGGGCATCACCTGCTCAACGGCATGCCCCGTACCGAGCTGCTCACTCTGCTCAACCCAGTCGATAGCAAATTGATCCAGGGCAGCGGGTACCGCCTCACCACCGTGGCCATAAACCACATGCGTCTTCTGTGACTCAAGTTGCAGCGCTCGTTCAATCACATGCTGAAGCAGTGGTCGGCCTGCCAGAGTATGCAGCACTTTCGGAAGGGTAGAGCGCATGCGACTCCCCTTACCGGCTGCCAGAATAATAACTTCCAGATTGTTCAACATTCCCTCTCTACTCTGAAAAAGTGCTTAGTGGACGGTCGGGCCGCCAACACCACCGGGAGTTTGAGAAACCCCATTGGTCAGCTCATCAGCGGTCGGTTCACGTACATCGGTAATCTTGAGATGAAAGGTCATCGTCTTGCCGGCAAAGGGGTGGTTACCATCAAGGGTTACGGTACCGGCATCGACATGGGTCACCACAAATTTACGTGTCTCACCACTCTCATTTGAAAACTCCGCCTCTGAACCGATCGCCTGATACTCGGGTGGTACATTCTCAATCTGATCGGTAAAGGTCAGATCGTGATTATAGTCACCAAAACCCTCACTGGGCTCCAGAACGACCGAGGCCTCATCACCGACCTTCATACCATCAATTGCCTCATTCACCTTCTTGAACAGGCCGCTCTTCTCTCCATAGAGAAAGCTGACAGGAATATCGATTCGCTCAACCGTCTCACCGGCCTCATCTTCGATGCGATAGGTGACTGATACAACCTTATTTTCTTCTACTTGCACAACTCTTTTTCCTGTTCTTAATTAATATGCTCTGCAGTGGCTGCAGACAATAGAGAGAATTCTATACTCCCCACCCCAATTAGTTAATCTATTAACGTAAAAAGGGCAGTATTAACTGCCCTTTTTACAATATATTCCGAATCAATCGGCCCTTTAGCTACTTCAGGATCTACCACCCTTAAGTTTTTTGCGTAGATGCTCAACCGTCCTAAGCATAGCAATCGCTTCGGCCAGCTGAGATTCAGCAGCAGCAACATCAAACTCGTCACTATTGCCGCCCTCTTGCAGGCTCTGCTCTGCTCGACGCTTAGCCTCCTGGGCCGCCTCTTCATCGACATCCTTGGCACGCAGAGCAGTGTCTGCAAGCACAGTCACAATGTGTGGCTGAACCTCAAGAATACCTCCAGAGATGAAGTAGAACTCCTCTTCACCCCCCTCACGAATAATGCGAACCTCACCCGGTTTCAGGCGTGTGAGCATCTGTGTGTGGCGTGGGTAGATACCTACCTCACCCATCACGGCAGGGGCATGAACCTGCTCGACAGTGCCGGAGAAGATCTCCTCCTCAGCACTGACGATATTGACATGCATGGTCATCGACATAAGTGTAATCCCCTAGTCTTTACCGTTGCCTTAAAGCGTCTTCGCCTTCTCGATTGCCTCATCAATTGAGCCAACCATATAGAAAGCCTGCTCTGGAAGATGGTCATACTCACCTGCAACAATCGCCTTAAATCCGGCAATTGAATCGGCTAGAGAGACATACTTACCGGGTGCACCGGTGAAGACCTCAGCTACGAAGAATGGCTGTGACAGGAACTTCTGCAGTTTACGTGCACGAGATACCGTCTGCTTGTCATCTTCTGAGAGCTCATCCATACCGAGGATGGCGATGATATCTTTCAGCTCTTTATAACGCTGTAGTGTCGACTGCACAGAGCGCGCAACATTGTAATGCTCTTCACCCACAACCAGCGGATCAAGAATACGCGAGGTCGAATCGAGTGGGTCTACCGCAGGGTATACACCCAGCTCAGCGATTTGACGAGAAAGAACCAGCGTCGCATCAAGGTGAGCAAAGGTTGTTGCAGGTGATGGGTCTGTCAGGTCATCTGCAGGTACATATACCGCCTGGAATGAGGTGATCGATCCGGTCTTGGTTGAGGTGATACGCTCCTGTAGAGCACCCATCTCTTCCGCCAGTGTAGGCTGATAACCTACCGCAGATGGCATACGACCCAGCAGTGCAGATACCTCGGTTCCCGCAAGGGTGTAACGGTAGATGTTATCGATAAACATCAGAACGTCACGGCCTTCGTCACGGAAGTGCTCCGCCATGGTGAGACCGGTCAGCGCGACACGCAGACGGTTTCCAGGAGGCTCATTCATCTGACCATAAACCAGAGATACCTTATCGAGTACGCCACCCTCTGACATCTCGTGGTAGAAGTCGTTACCCTCACGAGTACGCTCACCTACACCGGCAAATACTGAAAAGCCTGAGTGCTCAACCGCGATGTTACGAATCAGCTCCATCAGGGTTACGGTCTTTCCAACACCGGCACCACCGAACAGTCCGATTTTTCCACCCTTGGCGATTGGCATGACCAGGTCGATTACCTTGACACCTGTCTCCAGAATATCAACCGAAGCGGCCTGTTCCGCATAAGCAGGTGGATCACGGTGAATCGGCATACGTTTCTGTTCGCCGATAGGACCCGCTTCATCCACCGGATTTCCCAGAACGTCCATAATACGGCCAAGAGTCTCCTGACCTACAGGAACCTGAATTGGCGCACCGGTATTGGCAACTGTCATATCCCGCTTCAGGCCATCGGTTGAGCCCATGGCAATACCACGCACAACACCGCCTCCGAGTTGCTGCTGAACCTCAATGGTCAGATCGATATCGTTTAATTTAAGCGCATCGTAGATCTTGGGCAGCTCTTCACGTGGAAACTGGACATCCACAACCGCACCGATAATTTGAACAATCTTTCCAGAACTCATTTCAGTTCCCCGTTAATCAATATTTAAATTTTCAAAAATTCTTTAAACCGCAGCCGCACCAGAGACAATCTCTGAAAGCTCCTGCGTAATAGCTGCCTGACGCGCCTTGTTGTAGACAAGCTCCAGGTCACTAATCAGGTCGCCGGCATTGTCGGTGGCCGCTTTCATCGCAACCATTCGAGCCGACTGCTCGCAGGCGATGTTCTCAACCACACCCTGATAAACCAGCGACTCAACATAACGCATTAGAGTCTCATCAAGCACATCTTTAGCATCAGGCTCATAGATGTAATCCCAGTGATAACCTAGATTCTCACCCTCGCTCTCATCAACCTGTAGCGGTAGCAGGTGATGTCTGGTCGGTGTTTGGGTCATGGTGTTCACAAACTCGTTATGGAGTAGGTGCAGCTGGTCGATCTCACCATTACTGAATGCATCGATCATCACCTTGATTGAACCAAGTAGATCCTCAATCTTGGGGGTATCACCGATGTGGGTCTTCTGCGACACAATCTTGCCACCGTGACGCTTGAAGAATCCTACACCCTTCTGACCAATAACACAGACATCGATCTCAAACTCAGAGCTCATCCAGTCCTTCATCGCTAATGTCGCAGCTTTGAAAAGGTTGGTATTAAGACCACCACAAAGTCCACGATCAGTGGAGATCACAATCAGACCAACACGCTTGACCTCACGAATCTCCATAAACGGATGTTTATACTCAGGGTGAGAATGAGCCAGGTGACTAATCACCCTTTTGATATTGTCTGCATAGGGGCGAGTTGCCGACATCCGCTCCTGCGCTTTACGCATTTTGGATGCAGCCACCATCTCCATTGCACTGGTGATCTTCTGAGTATTCTGAACACTCTTGATCTGCGTGCGTATCTCTTTACCGATTGCCATTTCAGATGACCCTAAATATTAACCGTTACCAGGTGTGGCTTTTCTTGAACTGCTCAATTGCAGCGCTCAAGTCGTTTTCAATGCTCTCGTTATACTCAGGCTTCTCATCAATCTTGCTCAGCAGATCCGCCTGCTCAGACTTCATATATGAGTGTAGCGCCATCTCAAAGTCGACCACTTTGCTCACATCAAGGTCATCAAGATATCCCTGATTGGCTGCAAACAGTGATACCGCCATCTGAGCAACGCTCAGTGGTGCATATTGCATCTGCTTCATCAGCTCGGTGACACGTTGACCACGCTCGATCTGCTTTCGAGTCTGCTCATCAAGATCTGATGCAAACTGGGCGAATGCTGCCAGCTCACGATATTGTGCAAGGTCAAGACGGGTACCGCCGCCCAGCTTCTTAATAATCTTGGTCTGTGCTGCACCACCTACACGTGATACTGAGAGGCCCGCGTTAATCGCAGGACGAATGCCTGCGTTAAACAGGTCCGACTCAAGGAAAATCTGACCATCTGTAATCGAAATAACGTTGGTCGGTACGAATGCCGATACGTCACCCGCCTGAGTCTCAATAATTGGCAGGGCAGTCAATGAACCGGTCTTGCCTTTAACCGCACCATTGGTCGCCTTCTCAACAAACGCCTCATTTACACGAGCTGCACGCTCAAGCAGACGCGAGTGGAGATAGAAAACATCACCAGGATAGGCTTCACGACCTGGAGGACGACGCAGCAGCAGTGAAACCTGACGATAGGCCCATGCCTGTTTGGTCAGATCATCATAAACAATCAGTGCATCTTCACCCTTGTCACGGAAGTACTCACCCATCGAGCAACCAGAGTATGGTGCGATGAACTGTTCCGCTGCAGACTCAGCAGCCGTTGCTGCAACAATGATGGTGTGCTCCAGAGCACCGTGCTCTTCAAGCTTACGAACTACGCTGGCCACTGAAGATGCCTTCTGACCAACCGCTACATAGATACACTTAACACCGGTACCCTTCTGATTGATGATGGCATCGATTGCCACCGCGGTTTTACCGGTCTGACGGTCACCGATGATCAACTCACGCTGACCACGACCCACAGGAACCATCGCATCAATCGCCTTCAGACCTGTCTGAACAGGCTCGTCTACCGATTTACGCCACAGTACACCGGGAGCAATCTTTTCAACAGGCGAAGTTTCCGTCGTCTCGATTGGACCTTTACCATCAATAGGCTGGCCCAGTGCGTTAACGACACGACCCAGAAGCGCCTCACCAACAGGAACCTCCATGATACGACCGGTACACTTCACCGCATCACCTTCAGTGATGTGCTTGTAGTCACCCAGAATTACGGCACCAACTGAATCTTGCTCAAGGTTAAGCGCCATTCCGAATGTGTTGTTTGGGAACTCAAGCATCTCGCCAGACATCGCATCGGAGAGACCATGAATACTACAGATACCGTCTGTTACAGAGACGACAGTACCTTCAGTTCGCGCTTCAGTACCCGCATCAAAGTCGGCAATTTTTTGTTTAATCAGATCACTGATTTCAGATGGATTAAGTTGCATAATTTTTAACCTGTAATGTTCTACTTAGTGAACAAGGGAGTTTGTTAATTTCTCAAGACGATTAGCGACTGAACCATCAATCACCATATCACCGGCATGAATAATTGCACCGCCGATGATTGACTCATCAACTTCATGGCTCAGAGTCACCTCTTTACCCAAGCGCTTAGCCAAAGCATCTATTAGCTGCTGTTGCTGTGCGTCAGAGAGTGCCGTTGCTGAAATCACATTAGCGTGAACACACTTCTCGACTTCAGCTCGCTCCTCTTCAAAGAGCTCTGCAATCTCAGGTAGCAGTAGCAGTCGACCGTTCTCTGCCAGCAGTTTAAGCATGTTGATGCCTGAATTGGGCATCGCATCACCACAAATTGCCTGCAGAAGGCCGATCATTTTAGTCGGCTCCTGCTCGGGGTCTTCCAGCAGTACTTTCAATTGAGGATCACTAGCAGCCTGTCCCAAAAGGGTGATCATGTTAGACCACGACTGTAGTTCACCCTGCTCCTGAGCCAGCGCAAAAGCGGCCTGAGCGTAGGGGCGTGCAACAGTTCTCTTTTCAGCCATTGTCTCTAAACCTATCGTTAGATTTGCGCAACAAGATCTTCGAGTAGCTCGTTATGAGCCTTCTCATCGATCTCTTGCTTCAGAACGCGAGATGCACCAGCGACTGCAATCGAAACGACCTGGCCACGAAGTGCCTCTTTCGCCCGATTTATCTCCTGGTCAATCTCAGCGTTAGCTGCTGTGATCAGACGATCACCTTCTGCTTTCGCCTCGTTCTTGGCCTCTTCAACAATTTCACTAGAGCGCTTTTGCGCCTGTGCGATGATATTTGCTGCCTCATCTTTCGCTTCGCGAATCACATCTTTGGCGTGACGTTCTGCCAACTCGTGCTCCTGACGACCACGTTCTGCCGCAGCAAGACCATCAGCGATGTTCTTTTTGCGCTCGTTGAGGGCCACCATTAGTGGAGGCCACACAAACTTCATGCAGAACCAGACGAACAGGAAGAATGAGATCGACTGACCAATTAAGGTTGCATTGATATTCATGCCTCTATCCCGTATTCAGTTTGGTATGGAGAGTCAAATGACTCAACGATGACGTCGTTTAGCCCGCAACTGCGAACAGAACGTACATAGCCAGACCAACAGCGATCATTGGCACCGCGTCAACCAGACCCATAACGATGAAGAACTGGGTACGTAGCATTGGGATCAGCTCAGGCTGACGTGCTGCGCCCTCGAGAAAGCGGCCTCCGAGAATACCGATACCTACAGCAGCTCCAAGAGCTCCAAGACCCATCATCAGTGCGCCTGCGATATACAATAGTGCTTGTTCCATTGTCGTTTCCTAATTTTCTAAAAGTTAAAAAGTAAAAAGTTAAATTCGTTTAGTGGTGCTCTTGATGCGCCATATCGAGATATACGATAGTCAGCGTCATAAAGATAAAGGCCTGCAGGGTGATAATCAGAATGTGGAAAATTGCCCATCCCAATTGAAGTATTCCCGCAAACGAGCCCATCATCAGACCTGAGCCATACATAATGGCAATCAAGATAAAGATCATCTCACCCGCATACATATTTCCGAACAGTCGCAGTGCCAGTGAGATAGGCTTTGAAATTAGTGTAACACCCTCAAGGAAAAGGTTGATTGGCAGCGCCCACTTTCCAAAAGGTTGCAGAGTAAGTTCACCGACAAATCCGCCAACACCTTTAATCTTGATGCTGTAGTAGAGCACCAGAGCAAATACCGCAATGGCCATACCAAAGGTGGCATTGGGATCGGTTGTCGGTACGACCTTAAGGAAGGGTAGACCAACCATGCCGGCCAGACCTGGAATCCAGTCAATGGGCACCAGATCCATCAGATTCATCAGGAAGATCCAGGCAAAGATGGTCAGTGCCAGTGGGGCCACCAGATCGTTTTTACCTGAGAAGGAGCCACGCACGCTGTCGTTGATGAAATCGACAATCATCTCAACGAAGTTCTGAGCACCCGATGGAACACCGGTCGTCGCCTTTTTAGCAACGCGGTGGAAAAGGAAGAAGAAGATGACAGCCAGCACAACAGAGAAGCCCAAAGTGTCGAGATTGAAGGCCCAAAACCCCATCTCTTTGGCCTCTTGAGCCGTATGGGCAAGCCCCCAAGTTCCATCAGAGTGCTGACCCCAGGTCAGATTCTGAAGGTGGTGCTTAATATAGTCGGTTGAGGTGTGAATTTCGCCTGCCATATCTCTATCTATTACTTCTAATGCCACCAATAATGAAGAGCAACTGTCCAGCGGCAAAACCGCTTATCAGAGCTAGTGGCTCTAAACCTAAACGCAACAGCCCAAAGGCGAAAAGCGCTACCGTCATAACAAACCGTTCCAAAGCACAGCGAACGATTATTCTAAAATTTTGCCCCGCATCCTGTTGCTCAAGACGTTCGGCTCGAGCCGAGTGCCACAACAGCAGCAATGTATTGGCAATCACCATTACACCGCCGTAGAGTGCTGCCAGAAAGCCATCAATCCCACTCAATAGAGCGAATAGAAGCGCCATTCCAAGCAGCGAAACTAGCTGGTATCGCAGTTGCTGCCACAAAATAACTGACGCTCTCATCATCTATTAACGGTATGAGTTCGAAATAATTTGTGAATATTGATAGCTAACCGCCAAGGCAATTTACCAGCGGCGCGAAGTATATATTTTCTGCCCGTTACGGTCAATGATGGAGGGATAAAATTTTATTATATAAGTATAGTCAGATACTCGGATACACGATTTTATCCACATAAATTCAGTGGGTTAGGCTATTTGATATGTTCAATAATGCCGTCCAACTCATCAAGGCTGTTGTACTGAATCACCATTTTGCCTTTTCCTCTGGCCCCCTGCTGAATCGATACTTTTGCTCCCAGCTTCTCGCCCAGACGCTGCTCCAACTGAATAACATCTGGATCAATATGGCTCGCCGGTTTGGGCTCACCTGATTTCACAGCAAGCAGCTTCTTTACAAGGCGCTCCGTCTCACGAACGGTTAGTCCTTTTCCGGCCACGGTACGGGCAGCGGAGCTCTGATGCTCCCCTTCCAGTGCCAGTAGTGCGCGAGCATGACCCATCTCCATGTCTCCATTCTCCACCATACGCTGGACATCTGCATTGAGAG
>JAPHSO010000372.1 GCA_026193675.1 Gammaproteobacteria bacterium
CCTTGGGAGAGCATTTTGGTGGGGAGCTCTTCAAAACCTCTGAGCCCCATTCGAGCCAAGGCACTCCATGCCTCCTCGTCATCCAGCGTCTCACCATTGAGGGCTGAGGAGATACTCAGATTTTCTATCGCGGTGAGATCTTCCTTAATGCCTCCCTTGTGTCCGATATAGAGAAGGTCTGTTGTGAACTCCTCTCTAAGCTCATAGATATTGTTGTCGTTCCAGAGCACTTCACCCTCGGTGGGAGGAAATAGCCCGCAGAGCATACGCAGCAGGGTGGTTTTACCGGCACCGTTCTCACCATGTAGGTGTAGTAGTTCACCCCTGTTAAGCTCAAGGGAGATGCCGGAAAAGAGGCGACGATCACCGCGCTCAGCGGCTAGATTAGCAAGCTTCAGCATTTATGAATTGATGCGAGTAAGTATGAAATTATCACTGTAATTTATATTAAATACATTAAGTTACATTACATACTTAATGTTGATTATTGTTAAGAGTGAGAGGTTATTCTATCTAAAAGTGCGTTATCGTAACTTCGAAACTGTCCTGCCAAATAGCGGTTGACCTTCAATCAATCTGTACACTTAATATAATGCACTAAACAGTACGACCATTCATCATAAAAATGGTTCATATCCAGGATTAGTTTAGAGGTGAGTCTCTGACAGGAGACCCTCAGAAACTTGGAGGTAATTAGGGGTTAAGAGTCTAGTAGCTTAACTTGAGGAAGAGCTGAACGCCTCATGGCTGAAAATGTCTGTTTTGGCCTGTTCATAGCTCTCAAGGGGGATCATTCCAGCACCATGAAGTGCCCGTAACTCCTTTATCTCCTGAGATAACAGCTCTTTAGTGGCGAGAGAGCCATGTTGTTGTGCCAGATCGATATATCGGCTTAACGAGTCTACAAACTGGGAGAACTCTTTCTGGTTGGGGCTGTTGTGGAGCATTTTGATAATGGGGATCCGTCCATATCGGGTGAACAGCTCAACCCGGCTCTCAGTTTTTAGCAATGTGGTGAGTAGAAAAATGGCGCTAATGGATATTGAGAGGGTGGTGATGATCGATGATGTGGTTGAACTAAATTCCATTTCACCAAACCAGCTCAAATAGATCATCAAACAGGTCACTAAGCTACTGATTACGGTGGTAATTAGCCAGTCAAAGGCGACAGTGCTGCTCTGTTCAGGCTTTTTGTCCAACAGCTCAAGTTTGATGTGAAATGACCTGGGTTGGTGGTGTTTCCTCTTCTCAATAACATGCAGGTGACTACCGTTAAAGATGGTGAATTGGCGCATCACCCCCTTCAGCCTGTTCTCCTGGATCAGCTGACGATTGATCTGCTGCATCACCAACTGATCTTCAAAAGGGTTGTTTTCCCCAGTAGGATTGAGATTGATCGGCATCTTGATAGCTGGACGCTCCGGTTCAGTGACGGTAATGGATGAATTTTCCAGACTCATTTGATGACTATTCATATAAAATCCCGCATAGCGCTTTAAGAACCATGCCGAAATTATATTGGTGAGGCTCAGAACTTACTGAGGGATGAGTCACAAATCCCCCAAATGGCCAGCCAACAATATTGAACAGACAGCAGAGTAACCGACAAATGACAACAACCGACACCGCTTCACTGGGAACCCCTCTATCCAAAACTGCCACCAGAGTGCTTTTATGTGGTGGCGGAGAGCTGGGAAAGGAGGTGGTGATTGAGCTACAGCGGCTGGGTGTTGAGGTGATTGTGGTCGACCGATATGAGAATGCACCAGCGATGCAGGTGGCCCACCGCAGCCACACCATTTCGATGCAGGATGGCCAGAAGTTACGTGAGGTGATTGAGCTGGAAAAACCGGACTACATCGTGCCGGAGATTGAGGCGATTGCCACCGATACCCTGGTTGAGCTTGAGAATGAGGGATTTACCGTCATTCCCACCGCCAAGGCGGCCAAACTGACCATGAATCGAGAGGGGATTCGCCGTTTGGCGGCTGAGGAGCTGGGGATCAAGACCTCACTCTACTGCTTTGCCGAAACCCGCGATGAGTTCGATGCCGCCATTTCAGAGATCGGTATCCCCTGTGTGGTCAAACCGATCATGAGTTCGTCGGGTAAGGGGCAGAGCACCATTCAGAGTGAACGAGATATTGAGCATGCCTGGAGTTATGCCCAGGAGGGGGGGCGTACTGGAGCGGGTAGTGTCATCGTAGAGGGCTTTGTCGATTTTGATTACGAAATTACCCAACTCACCGTTCGTCATGCCAATGGCACCGATTTTTGTGAGCCGATCGGCCATCTGCAGGTCAATGGAGATTATCGTCAATCGTGGCAACCTCAGCCGATGAGCACTAAAGCGCTGGAATCGGCGCGAGAGATTGCCAGAAAGGTGACCGATGCCCTCGGCGGTCGAGGAATCTTCGGGGTAGAGCTGTTTATTAAAGGTGATGAGGTGATCTTCAGTGAGGTATCTCCTCGTCCTCACGATACCGGCATGGTGACGATGATCTCACAGGACCTTTCACAATTTGCACTACATGCCAGAGCGATATTGGGACTGCCGATTCCCAATATCCAGCAGCATGGTCCATCGGCATCGAGCGTGATTCTGGTGGAGGGTGAGTCTCAACAGGTTAGCTTTGGAAATCTCGCTGCAGCTATCGCTGAGCCCAATACTCAACTCCGCCTGTTTGGGAAACCGGAAGTAAAAGGTGAACGCAGAATGGGTGTGGTGCTGGCGCGAGGTGACTCTATCGATGAGGCGGTATCCAAGGCCAAACGTGGTTCTGAAGCGGTCGCAGTTACACTTTAGCTGTTCAATATGACGCTGTGAGAGCCACTTCCATGGTCTATACTCAGCGATATGTGTGGCAGATTTACCCAGTTTTCAGATGTCGATGTGCTGATCACCCAGTTTGGGTTGGCTCAGCCGCCACACGACCTGTCACCACGCTACAACATCGCTCCAACTCAGAATATCGCCATTGTTCGTGAGATAGCAGGACTTGGGCGACATCTCGACTATGTACACTGGGGGCTGATTCCCTCCTGGTCAAAAGATAGCAAAATAAGCTCTCACCTGATTAACGCCCGGGCAGAGACACTGGCAGAGAAGCCGGCCTTTCGCAGTGCCTATCGACATAAACGCTGTCTGATCCCGACGGACGGTTTCTATGAGTGGGCTGTGAGCGACAGAGGGAAGCAGCCCTGGTGGATCGCAATGGCCGATCAGAGTCCGTTTGCATTTGCTGGTCTTTGGGAACATTGGGAATCACCTGAGGATGGGCGACTGGTCGAATCCTGTACCATCATCACCACCGAATCAAACCGACAAATTAAACCGCTGCATGAGCGGATGCCGTTAATCATCTCGCCGGATCACTATGCTGTGTGGCTCGATCCTGCGATAGATCAGCCGCAGCAGCTTAATTCAATGTTGGCACCCTATATAGGAGAGCTTCATCTTCATCCCGTATCACGGGACGTCAATAGTCCGCTCAAGGATAATCACCATCTGATTGAGGCGGTGGAGCTGGATGGGTAGTCTCAAACCGGGAACTGACCGGGCCAAAAAGCGACGTCTCTTTTTCGCACTCTGGCCTGACCATCATGTTCGCCAACAGATTGATACTCTCAATCGACAGTTACCATCTCCTGAGCAGGGTGGCCGGTTGATGAATAGCGCCAATCTTCATCTCACCCTTTACTACATCGGTTCGGTGAATAAGAGAGAGGTCATCTGTTTAACGCGGGCAGCTGAAAGGGTGGCCGGTAGAGGATTTAAGCTTGCACTGAATCGGCTCGGCTATTTCAAACGACCAAAGGTGCTTTGGCTCGGTTGTGATGAGATTCCGGATCAGTATGGCGAACTATTAAATCTTCTGTCTGAAGAGATAGCCCAGTGTGGATTCAGGATAGAGGTGGAGGGTAAACGGCCCCATGTGACCTTGCGGCGCAAGGTATCCAAACCAGAAACGGATACAGGTATCGAAACAATCGAATGGCAGGTTGAGCAGTTTGTATTGGTGGAGTCGGTATCGGTAGAGGGAGGTGTCCAATATCAGGTGGTTGAGAGTTATCCCCTTAACGGTGTAGATTAGCCTACATTCAATTAATCGATGACCTATTGCTAAGGGCAAAAACAAAACATGCTAGATAGATTCCGTTCACTCAGCCTTATCGAAGGTGGTTCACTGCTTATTTTACTCTTCATCGCAATGCCCCTTAAATACTATCTCGACGTCAAAATGGTCGTCCCCATCATTGGCACCATTCACGGCCTGCTATTTCTGAGCTATATGGTGATGTCTCTGATTGTTAGCCATCAACGTCACTGGTCTATATTAAAGTGGTTGATGGTCTTTTTTGCCGGTGTTTTCCCCTTTGCCTGTTTCCTGTTGGATAGGATGTTGAAAAGAGAGTCTGCAACTGCAGTATAAATGGTGCTTACACTGTAAGTCCTGAAGATTCAAAAGGTGGATATTCAAGTCATTATGTTAACGGCCCTTGAGGAGTCAGCGGATCTGTTCAATACGGTGAAGCGGGGGGCTTGGATTACCGCACTAAACCGATAGATCCGGATGATCTGTTGGCCACCATTCAACGGTTTATATAAATAGTATCCTGCTACACCCCAACTTCAAAAATGGGCAAAGTAACCTCATCCAGCGCAACTGATATATTGTCTCCAATAACATAGTCTCTATGGCTTCCGCAGAGGGCTAGAAGTTTTTGCCCACTTTGCAGTTTCAGGGTATAGAGATATTCAGCACCCCGAAATGCTCTATCGATAATCTCCGCATAAATATCTGTATCTCGATTTTCACCGAGCAGGATGTCGTCTGGTCTAACCAGAACCTCAACCTGCTCTCCATCAACTGTTGAAGAGATTGAGGTGGCTGCGCTGCCTATCTCGGTAGTCACCCGGTGTTGTTGATTTAGCTTCCCCGGTAATAAAATCCCCTCACCGATAAAGTCGGCAACAAAGCGAGTTTTTGGGGCATGATAGAGGTTGTAGGCGCTATCCCATTGCTCAATTCGACCCTGGTTAATCACACCAATCTGATCGGCCATGGCAAAGGCCTCATTTTGATCATGAGTCACTAGTAGAGCTGTGGTCTGCTCCTGCTTGAGGATCTCCCTCAGTTCTCGGGCGAGTGAAGTACGTAATTCAACATCAAGATTTGAGAAGGGTTCATCGAGCAGTAGTAATTTAGGTTTGGGGGCAAGCGCTCTCGCCAGCGCGATACGCTGTTGTTGTCCACCCGAGAGTTGATGGGGGTATGAGTTTCCACTGCCGGCCAAGCCGATCATCTCTAACAGCTCGATAACCCGCCTGTTGCGCTTGCTGCGTGACCAGCGACTTAGACCAAAGCCGATATTGTCGGCCACAGTTAAATGGGGGAAGAGGGCATGCTCTTGAAACACCATGCCGATCTCACGCTGTTCTGGAGGTACAACGAAGTTGGGTGTATTGACTCGCACACCACCAATCAACACCATTCCGCTGGATGGGATTTCAAATCCTGCAATGGCGCGTAGCAGAGTGGTTTTACCACAACCGCTGGGACCGAGGAGGGAGCCTATCTCTCCCTGTTTAAGGCTGAATGATGCTGCTTTAACGATCAGACTGTCGCCATAACCAACATTGAGTTGGTCAATAGTGAGTTGAGCCATGCCATGTTGTGCATTCATATCTATAAACTCCATGGGTCTAGTTAACCTGTCTGCGTGAATGGGTGATGCTGAAGCTGAGAAGCAGTACCGGGATCAGTCCTGCGGCGATGATCATGAGCGCAGCCGTTGATGAGTCGGCCAGGCGCTCATCGGATGCAAGCTCAAAGGCGCGTACTGCAAGGGTGTTGAAGTTAAATGGACGCAATACCAGGGTTGCTGGGAGCTCCTTCATCACATCAACAAAAACCAGTAGCAGGGCAGTCAGCAGAGTGCCGCGCATCATCGGCAGATGGATTTTAAATAGAATGGTTCTGGAATTAGCTCCTAGTGAACGGGCCGCCTCATCCATGTTGGGTCTGATTTTACTCAGTCCCGACTCAACGGTCTGTAGTGAGACCGATAGAAAACGTACCAGATAGCCGAAGATCAGTGCGACCAACGTACCGCTCAGGATAAGGCCGGTAGAGATGTCGAACTGGCTTCTCATCCACCCATCAAGGGTGTTGTCGAGCCAGGCAAACGGGATGATCACACCGATAGCGATTACTGTGCCAGGAATCGCATAGCCCAATCCAGCAATACGCACTGCCGCGGTGGAGAGTGGCTGTCTCTGAATCCGCAGACCGTATGCGAGTAGCAGCGCAATAATCAGTGCCAGTAGTGCGGTGGTGGCAGCAAGTAGCAGGCTGTTGCTGACCAGTCGGTAGAACTCTTCATTGACCATCTCTTGCCAGGTTTCGAGTGCCCAGTAACCCAGCTGAGTCGCGGGAACGATGAATCCTAAAAGGAGTGGTATCAAACATAACAGCATAGCGCTCCACCTTTTCCAGCCAAGCAGTTTATAGGCAGAGAGGGGGCGGTAGGCACTGGCACTGGTGTGATGATAGCGAGCTTTACGTCGAGAGAATTTCTCAACGATGAGAAGAATAAACAGGAAGCTCAGCAACAGCGCAGCAAGTTGTGAGGCAGAGGTGGCATCACCCAAACCAAACCAGGTTCGGAAGATGCCGGTGGTAAATGTGCTGACACCAAAATATTGAACGGTGCCATAGTCGGCCAGAGTCTCCATCAATACCAGTGATACCCCCGCGATAATAGCAGGGCGGGCGAGTGGCAGGGCAATCCGTCTGAATCCGCGCCAGGGGCCGTCCCCAAGACTACGACTAACCTCCAGTACCGTTACCGATTGTTCTAGAAATGCGGCACGAGCAAGTAGGTAGACGTAGGGATAGAGCACCAGCGAAAGCATGGTAATAGCCCCACCTATTGAGCGCAGTTCTGGAAACCAGTAGTCACCGTACCCCCAACCTGTCCACTCTCTTAAGGTGGTTTGAATGGGGCCGGCAAAATCGAAGATTCCCGTATAGGTGTAGGCGATGATATAGGCCGGCATCGCCAGTGGCAGCAGTAGCGCCCATTCAAAAATTTTTCGACCTGGAAAATGACACATGGTGGTCAGCCAGGCTGTTGAGGTGCCGATCAACAGAGTACCCACCATCACACCAGTTGCCAGAATCAGTGAGTTGGATATGTATTCTGATAGTACAGTCTCTACAAGATGGTCCCATGTTGGGCTTGCCGGCATGAAAAGTGATGCAACAATAACCAGCACGGGGAGCGCCAGCAGCAGGGCAATGGATGTGGATAGCCATTGCCAGCGGCTTAAGCGCAGTAGGTTAACCATGCTCCTCAAACCTCTTTGGAGAGAAGCGTTTATATGGTCCCCAACACTGTTAGAGGAGTTGATGACTGTAGTGCTCACCGAACTGCTATTTCCAGCCTGCTCTATCCATCAGCATCACTGCCTGCGGATTGTTTTGACCGAGAATAGAGAGATTCATCGTATCTGCCTTGAATGATCCCCAGGATTGGAGCGTGGCAGAGATGGCTGCCCCCTCTTTAACGGGATACTCGTAATTCTTCTCGCCATACCATGCCTGGGCCTCATTGCTAACGAGATACTCAAGTAGCTCAATCGCGGCTGAACGGTTTTTAGAAGCCTTAGTCAGTGCGGCAC
>JAPHSO010000231.1 GCA_026193675.1 Gammaproteobacteria bacterium
ACTCTGGTAGCTGATCTGTTGCTCAGCCTGTTACTACTGGCCCAGTTTGATCCGGCTCAGAGTGGTTTTCAGTTTGTTGAGCGCCATAACTGGATCCCCTCGCTCAATCTGCACTATCTGGTTGGTGTAGACGGTATCTCGATACTGTTCCTTCCGCTAACACTGCTGCTGTTCATCGGTGTCATCAGCTATTCATGGCGCGCCATCCGCAACATGCCACGGCTCTACTACACATTGATGTTGATTCTGGCCACAGCCATACTCGGCATCTTTATGGCGCTCGATTCAATTCTATTCTTCTTTTTCTGGGAGCTGACACTGATCCCCAGTTACTTCCTGATTGCCCTCTGGGGTGTGGGACCCAACCGTCGTTACGCCGCTGTGAAGTACACCCTGATTATGCTCACTGCAGGCATCCCGCTACTGTTTGGTTTCCTGACCCTCGCCTTTCACCACTTCGATTTGAGTGGTGAGCTACTATTCGAGTATCCACGACTATTGGCTGAGACGCTGCCTGCCGAGCTGCAGACCGGCGCATTTTTGTTGCTGCTGCTCGGCTTCTCCTTCAAGGCCCCCATCTTTCCATTCCACACCTGGCTACCGACAGTCGTGATGGAGGGACCGGTCGGGATCACCATCGTTATGACTGGGCTCAAGTTGGGGCTCTATGGTCTGATCCGTTTTGCCATTCCGCTAGCTCCCGATGCAGCGCTCGATTTCCACTGGCTGCTTGCCGGGCTCGCCACCATCGGCATCATCTACGGTGCACTGGCTGCCACCCGCCAAACCAATCTCAGAAGAATGCTCGCCTACGCCTCAATGAGCCACGTCAATCTGGTGCTGCTGGGTCTCGCCTCATTTAACATTCAGGGGATTCAGGGCGCGCTGTTCCAACTGCTCAACTTCAGCATTATCTCTACCGGCACCTTCCTGATCATCGGCTCACTGCTGCACCGTATCGGCTCCACCGATCAGGTGAGTCTGGGGGGCGTTGCCAAAACGATGCCGCTGATGGGGGCGCTTATGTTCCTCTACGGTATCGCCTCGATGGGAGTCCCACCCACCTCCGGTTTCAGCGCCGAGTTTTTGATACTGGTGGGAGCACTAAAGAGCCATACCGGTGCAGGTCTTGCGGCCCTGTTTAGCATTGTGGTTGCTGCCGGCTACTTCTTGAGCATCTACCGTAAGACCTTCTTTGGACCGGTCACCAGTGATGTGGTTAGAAATGCGGTCGACCTGCAGCCCCGCGAACTGGCGATTCATGTGCTACTGGTGCTACTGGTTCTCGGTCTCGGACTCTTCCCCTCTCTGGTTCTGGATCTGCTTAACAGCTCAACCACCGCCTGGCTCAGCCACCTCAACATCTCCTAAGAATCTGAAACGATGGATGGATTCTTTGTCATCCTCCTGTTGGGGGCCATCGCCTGGTTTTGGTATGGCGCAGTTCAGGCCAAGGAGATTGCGGTAACCGCTGCCAAACTGCGCTGTGACAGTCTTGGTCTGCTGCTACTCGACCAGACCGTCTCACTGCATAAGATTCGCCTACGCCGGGATCGGGGTGGCCAGATGCGCTTTGAGCGGGAGTTCCATTTTGAGTTTTCGGTTGATGGTGATGAGCGCTATGAGGGATCAATCACCCTGCATGCCAATCGAGTGACCAATAGTAGTATCGACTATCCAAAGCGATCGCTGTGACAAGAGAGCTATTCAATTCTGAAAAAGAAGATAGAGTGTAGGGATTAGGTCTTAAAGTTGATTAGCTGATATCTACCCTGTCATCAGCTAACCGGTCCCCCTAAATTCATCGATCTATCCTGGATCACCGAAAAAGTCTGGGTGGGCATATTCGCCTCTTCTCCCGACTAAGACTCCTCCCGTTGTTCTTGCCTCTATTATTATTGCTATTTGACTCGGTAAAACCGAGCATGGCGGCGGGTTGTCGTTATTCTGCTAATGATAATAAGGGATCTACTCCCCAATAGGGTGAAACAAATTGTATCAAATTGTTTCAATGATTCATGCAGAGCAATATGAACGACAGGCGGACCATCCCTCTCAACCCATCACAGACAAAAAAACGGCCCACCTG
>JAPHSO010000156.1 GCA_026193675.1 Gammaproteobacteria bacterium
GGCGCTCTATACCTGCATGCTCAATGAGCAGGGTGGGGTGATTGATGATCTGATCATCACCTTTGTAGATCTTAGCTGGTATCGTATTGTGGTTAATGCGGGGACCAAAGATAAGGATTTGGCATGGTTTCGAAAACATGCCCGTTCATTTGATGTGCAGATTGAACTGCGGGACGATCTGTCGATGATTGCGGTACAGGGGCCTGAAGCTATTGCCAAAGTACACGCTGCCAGCCCAGAGATTGCTGAGATTGCGCGTGGACTGAGCCGTTTTGAGTCGGGAGGGGAGGCTGATCTTTTTATAGCCCGTACCGGTTATACCGGTGAGGATGGCTACGAGATCATGATGCCAGATGATGATATTGAGGGGCTCTGGTTGGCCCTGATTGAACAGGATGTGGCACCGATTGGTCTGGGAGCGCGTGACACCCTGCGTCTTGAGGCTGGCATGAATCTCTATGGTCAGGACATGGATGAGACCACATCACCATTGGTTAGTGGCCTTGCCTGGACCGTATCGATGGAAAATGGGCGAGCGTTTATTGGCCGTGAGATCCTTGAGAAAGAGAAGGCAGCCGGTGTTGAAGAGCGGTTCGTTGGGCTGGTGCTACAGGACAAAGGTGTGCTTCGAGCGCACCAGAAGGTGATCATTGAGGGGGTGGGTATAGGGGAGACAACCAGCGGCTCATTCTCTCCGACCATGCGTGAATCGATTGCACTGGCGAGAATCCCTGTAGGGGATGCCGATAGCTGTCTGGTTGAGATGCGTGGCAAGCAGCTCAAAGCAAAAATTGTAAAACCACCGTTTGTTCGTAACGGAAAAGTTGTAGTCTCATAACACGATTATCTCTGAGGGGAGTAAAAAAATGAGTGAAGTTCAGCAAGGTCTAAAATATGCAAAGTCTCACGAGTGGATTCGTGATGAGGGAGATGGCACCGTGACCATCGGTATTACCGATCACGCTCAGCAGCTTCTTGGTGATATGGTCTTTATCGAACTGCCAGAGGTCGGTGCAGAGCTCGATACCGAAGAGGAGTGTGCAGTTGTTGAGTCTGTAAAGGCCGCTTCCGATGTCTATGCACCAATCGCCGGAACAGTGACAGAGGTCAATGAGGCGGTTGTCGATGCGCCTGAGTTGGCCAATCAGGATCCCTTTGGGGATGGTTGGCTCTTCAAGTTGAAGATTGCAGATCAGGCTGAATATGACGCACTTCTGGATCCTGCCGAGTATTCGGAGCTGGTTGAAGAAGAGTCGTAACTCTCTATTCACAAACGATCATTAACTAGTATTTGAGGTATCCGAGTGCCATTCATCCCCCATACCGATGCTGAAGTAGAGTCGATGCTCGCCGCAATAGGCGCAGACTCCATTGATGAGCTTTTCGATGAGGTTCCGACAGCGCTACGCTGTGAAGGGCTTACCAATGTTCCTGACGGGCTTAGTGAGATGGATGTTGGTCGCATCATGAAGAGCTGGTCTAACCAGGATGGTGAGCCAACCTGCTTTATTGGTGCTGGTGCCTACGATCACCATATTCCCGCTGCGGTTTGGGAGCTGGCTACACGGGGTGAGTTTTATTCCGCCTATACTCCTTATCAGGCTGAGGCGAGTCAGGGTACGCTGCAGCTCATCTATGAGTTCCAGACGATGATTGCAGGTCTGACAGGAATGGCGGTGAGTAACGCCTCCCTCTATGACGGCGCATCTGCGCTGGCCGAGGCGGTACTGATGGCTGTGCGGGCCAATCGAAAATCAAAATCGAAAAAGATTTTGATTACGGCTACAGTTAATCCTGTCTATCTCAAGGTGGTTGATGCCATCACCAAACATCAGGGGATCACCATGGAGCTTCTCCCCTATAACCTTGAGAGTGGCACTATCGATACCCAGTCACTTGAGGCTCATAGTGGGGAAGATTTTGCGGCATTAGTGATACCACTCCCCAATTTCTTTGGTGGATTGGAGGCGGTCGATGCACTGACCGATTGGGCTCACAACAATAATATTCTGGTGATTGGCGTGGTCAACCCTACCGCAATGGCGCTGCTCAAGCCGCCTGGGGAGTGGGGTGAGACCGGAGCCGATATCGCTGTCGGTGATGGTCAGCCGCTCGGTATTCCTCTCTCATCGGGTGGCCCGTTCCTTGGCTTTATGGCCTGTAAACAGGCGCTGGTTCGTCAGATGCCGGGCCGTATTGTAGGTCGCACAGTCGACCTTGATGGTAAGCCCGGCTTCTCTCTCACCCTGCAGGCGCGTGAACAACATATTCGACGCTCTAAGGCGACCTCGAATATCTGTACCAATCAGGGATTGATGGCGACAGCGGCCACCATCTATATGTCGATCGTTGGTCAGACAGGTCTACGTCAGGTTGCTGAGGCGTGCCATGCCAATTGTCGCCTGTTGGCGGAAAAATTGACCGCACTGGACGGTGTTGAGCTGGTCTTCAACGCTCCCTACTTTCATGAGATTGTGGTCCGAATCGATCAGCCGTTTGAGCGGCTACAGCGGGCCCTGGCGGTACAGGATGTTTTGATCGGATACGACCTGAGTCAGGATTACCCTGATCTGCAAAACTGTATTCTGCTCTGTGCCACTGAAAAGCGCACCGAAGCGGATATCGATGAGCTGGTGGAGCATCTTGAAAGATTTTTAACCCGTAGTGGCCCATCGGCCTGTTCCAAATATATGCCGAAGGATCCGGCGGCTCTCGGTTTCGTTGGGGATTATGGAAAGCGGGGAGGAGACCAATAATGCTTATTTTTGAACAGTCGTCCTCCGGTCGTACCAATGGGGCTCAGCTTCCGGCGACCAAAGCGCGTAACAAGGATCTTCCTGAGTCGATGCTACGCAGCTCTTCAACCGGCCTGCCAGAGGTCTCGGAGCTTCAGGCGGTACGTCACTATACCCGTCTGTCGCAGAAGAATTTCTCGATAGATACCCACTTCTATCCGCTCGGCTCCTGCACCATGAAATACAACCCACGCGGCTCGAATCAGCTATCGATGCTGCCCGGATTTCTGGGACGTCATCCCTATGCACCTGTAGAGAGCCATAGTCAGGGGATCCTCGCCTGTCTTTATGACCTGCAGCAGATGCTGCAAGAGGTGACCGGCATGGTGGGCTGTTCGCTGACGCCAATGGCCGGTGCTCAGGGTGAGTTTGCCGGGGTGGCGATGATTCGTGCCTATCATGATGCCAACAAGGAGACTGCGCGCACTGAAATTTTGGTACCTGATGCGGCCCATGGAACCAATCCGGCAACAGCGGTGATGTGTGGTTACAAGGTGAAGGAGATCCCCACCGATAGTAGCGGCGATGTCGATATTGAGGCATTGAAGGCTGTGGTCGGGCCGCAAACGGCCGGCATTATGCTGACCAATCCCTCAACGCTAGGTGTTTTCGAGCGCCAGATTAAGGAGATTGCCGGCATCGTACATGAGGCGGGTGGTCTGCTCTATTACGATGGTGCCAACCTCAATGCAATCCTGGGTAAGGTGAAGCCGGGAGACATGGGATTTGATGTGGTGCACCTCAATCTACATAAGACCTTCTCAACACCGCATGGTGGTGGCGGTCCTGGTGCAGGTCCGGTCGTGGTTGGAGAACGGCTAAAGCCGTTCCTGCCTGTTCCCATCGTGGGTGAAGATCGCGGTAGCTATCGCTGGCTAACTGAGGCCGATCTTCCCCAGACAATTGGTCGCCTGTCGGCCCATATGGGGAATGTGGGAATTTTGCTCAGGGCCTATATCTATGCGCGAATTCTGGGACGTGAAGGGATGCATCGGGTTGCTGAGTTTGCCACGTTGAACGCCAACTATCTGATGGCTGAGCTGAAAAAGGCCGGATTTGACATCGCCTTCAGCGAACGACGCGCCACTCACGAGTTTATCCTTACCCTCAAACGGGAGTCGAAAGAGCTAGGGGCCAGCGCGATGGACTTCGCCAAGCGTCTTCTCGATTACGGCCATCATGCGCCGACCACCTATTTTCCTCTGCTGGTGCCTGAATGTCTGTTGATAGAACCGACTGAGACGGAGGATCGGGATACCCTTGATAGCTTTATAGCTGCAATGGTTTCGATCAAGGAGGAGGCAAAGCGGGATGTTGAGCTGCTCAAAAGTGCACCTCATTCAATGCCGGTTAGACGCCTGGATGATGTGAAGGCGGCCCGTGAACTAGATCTAATATGGAATCCTGAGAAATGAGTGGGTCGGAGTCAGAGCTGGAGCCAGAGATCAATAAACCTCATCCAAAGGGATTGATTCGCATTCTCGACGCCTTCATCTTCTCTATGAAGGGGTATAAAGCGGCCTACAGATATGAGGAGTCTTTTCGTATTGAGGTGGGCTTTGGAATCATTCTCTTTCCGCTCGGCTTCTGGCTGGGTGACAATGCGATTGAAAGAGCCATTCTCGTGATGCCACTGATACTGGTTTTGGTTGCGGAGTTACTTAACTCAGGAATTGAGACAACGATCGATCGGTTTAGTGTAGAACATCACCCACTATCAGGAAGAGCCAAAGATATTGGCTCAGCAGCCTGTTTTACCGCACAAATGAGCGTCTTACTGATATGGGGTATGATGCTGTATGACAAGTTTTCATAGCGGTTCAGCGGTAGTCTGGCTCGTTAGTAATAATTAAAATTTAGAGTTTGGAGAAATAAATGTCTGCACTGATCTGCGGCTCAATGGCCTACGACACCATCATGGTTTTTGGTGACCAGTTTAAGAATCACATCCTTCCCGATAGTGTTCATATGATCAATGTCTCATTCCTGGTGCCTGAAATGCGTCGTGAGACCGGTGGTTGTGCTGGGAATATCGCTTACAACCTGAAAATGTTGGGTGATGAGCCGGTCATCATGGCAACTGTGGGAGAAGACTTTGACCCCTATGCCAAATGGTTGATTCAGTGCGGAATAGAGCGGCTGCATATTAAGCGAATTGATGAGAGTTATACCGCACAGGCCTTTATCACCACCGATATGGATGATAATCAGATCACCGCATTCCATCCCGGTGCCATGAGTTACTCTCATGAAAACAAGGTCTCTAATGCCAAAGGTATCTCCATCGGAATCGTCTCCCCTGACGGTCGTGATGGCATGATCGAGCATGCTCAGCAATTTGTAGCGGCGGGCATTCCGTTTATCTTTGATCCCGGCCAGGGATTGCCGATGTTTAATGGTGATGAGTTGATGACCTTTGTTGAGCAGGCGACCTGGGTGACGGTCAATGACTATGAGGGACGCATGTTGCAGGAGCGCACCGGCAAGTCACTTGAAGAGATCGCCACTATGGTTGAGGCACTCATTGTGACCAAAGGGGGAGAGGGTTCTGATATCTATGTAGATGGCGGCGTGATTGCAATTCCAACAGCAAAAGTTGGCGAACTGAAGGATCCCACCGGTTGTGGTGATGCCTTCCGTGCCGGCCTCATCTACGGAATGGAGCGTAAGCTGGGATGGGAGGTGACGGGGCGTATCGCATCACTCACCGGAGCAATTAAGATTGAACACCATGGCACTCAGAACCATAAATTCTCAATAGAAGAGTTCCATGAGCGTTACAAAGAGAGCTTTGGAAGCGATTTTTAATCGATTCATTTGATGAGTCTTTCAAACTAGAATCAGAACAAGGAGTCACTATGCGTCACGAGCCGTGCGTCATTATTCTGGATGATGAGTGGGACTATGATTTTGTTGAGTCAGTTCTCAATGAGATGATGGAACGTTGTAACGTACACCACTTTACCGATGTGGATGGCGCTGTCGACTTTATTGAATCGGTTAGTCGAGTCGATCTCGTCTTAACCGGTTGGGAAATCGGAGGTGAATTGTTGCTGAAAAAGCTCCGTTCGCACCCACGTTATCGAACAACTCCAGTTATCGTCATGCCCGAGAATCAGAGCGATAATCTGCTGGCGGCAGCGGTTAGAGCCAACGCTAATGACATTCTTCCCAAGCCATTTACGGCCAGGCAACTTCACGACAAACTAGATGCTTTTGTGATGCGACTCAACCGCCGTAGAACGGAGCGAGTCAAGCCGGACCGTCAGATGCTGGTTCATGTTCCTCTGCGTGGGGTTTATGTTTTTAAACTGGAGCTGGTCGATATTTCGATGGTGGGCTGTAATGTTCGTGCCCCATTCAAGCTGTCAGGTATGGTCAATATCTATGATAATGTTCACCTGACAATCGCCTATGAATCTGATCATATGAAGATTCAGGCGCAACTCATCCGTCTAGATTATGATCCCTTTGAGGGGGACGAAAAACATATCATGATCGCTTTCAGGTTTTTGGATATTGAAGATGAATCCAGAGAGCGTTTACAGCAGATGATTACCGATTTCTGGAAGACAGCCCAGGATTAGTCTGTTGATAGGGTGCGTTTGGAGGAGAATGCTCTTTAACGAATAAAGTTGTTACCAAGAATTTCACGGGTAAAACGCTTTCGCAGATAGAAGCCTTGTGGATTGGTCATAATTCGCTCACCGGTTTCTCCGATAGCCTCACTAAGCACCCTGCCATTTGCCGCCTTCGGGCGAATCTGCAGCACCTCACCGATGCGTGCATTAATCTCCTCAACATGGCCGGTGCGAACCATCTCCATCAGCTCTTCCCAATCTCTCCGTAGCAGTTCCAGCTCCTCACGATTGGGTTGCCACAGCAGGGGCATACCGATATGTCTTGCCGCCAGAGGGATCTCGCGCTCTCCCTCAACCGGGATCCAGAGCACATGTTTGAGTTTGTTATAGAGCCAGGACTCCTCCCAGCAATAACCCGCTTCCCCCAATAACGGAACAGTGCAGACATAGGTGGTCTCTCGCGGTAGCCCTCGGTGGTCGATAGGGATGGTCTTAAGTTCAATACCCAGATGGGTAAAGTCAGGTTCTGCCCGCGATCCCGCATTAGCTCCCAGCAGCTGTTCAAGCAGCTGCCCAACCCACCCCTTGTGGCGCTGTAGGTCGGGTGGCATGAGCAGATTATTCTGCTCAGCTATCTCCCCCAGAGTCAGCCCGGCAAGCGCCGTTGAACGCTCAATGAGCTCATCAATATTTGCGGGTGGAAAGATGGAAGATGGGGGGAAGATCATCAGTGAAGTTGTGCTATTCTAGAACCAGATTATTTAACTAAAGGACGTAATAATGAGAAGGCTTGTTTTTATTCTATCACTCTTGTTTATCCCTGTTCTCGCCAATGCGGCACCCACTAATAGCATTGAGCGCAGTGGCATTATGGAACCTGCTCAGGTTCTACGTTCAGGTATCGAAACCCTGACCAACTATATGAATAAAAATGGAAATTCAGATCCTGCCAAACTGGCCCAGTATCTTGATCAAAATATTGCACCATATTTTGATTTTAGGCGGATGGCGTCATGGGCGGCAGGTCCTTCATACCGCTACCTGACCAAGCAGCAGAGAGCAGAGCTTACGGCTGGGATCAAATCTGAATTTATGGGAGCTCTGGCCACACGACTAACCGGTTATAAGAGAAGTCGAATCGAATATCTGCGACCTCACGGAAATCTGACGCGCGGAAATGTGACGTTAGGGGTAAAAATTCATACAGGAAGTGGTTACCCTCTGCGAATCGACTTTAAACTTTACCGCGGTAAACAGGCGTGGAAGGTCTATGATGTTGTCGCTAACGGCGCTAGTGCAGTCTCTCACTTTAGAAATGACTATGCCCGAAAGTTCAGACAGAGAAGGTCTGTTTCACGCTATTAAACTGGATTTGTCGTAGTGTGATATTTGTGAGCGACTTCAAGGATCATCTATAGGAGTTTGGCTACTCTATTATCAAAGTTACACAGAGATAGTAGATAGCGATGAAAATTCCAGAGAAAATCAGAACATTACTTGGCCAACAGGATGGACTGTATCGGGGCGTTATTGAAAGCGATGCTCCTGAGTCGGGAAGAGTTGTTTCGCAGCTTGTTAAGTGTGGAAATGGATTTCTATTACTAATTACAACTTTAGATGCGAGAGCCAATCTTGATAAGCTCTCCAGGATGCTTAAGTGTCAGGTCGTCGATGCTTCCCTGGCTGAGGTGATTCACCGCCTTGATCAAGATGACTTCGAATCGATCGCGCCAATTCCCACCCTTTATAATATTAAAGCGATTATTGATCCCGCAGTTCTCAAACTTGATGAACCCTATCTAGCATCAGGGGCTAAGGGGTTGTGGATCAAGAGTACCAAGCAGGACTACATTAAACTGCTTCGAGGACACGTTAAGGTTGCCGCTTTAAGCTCAGGAACTGAACCGCTGCGCAAACAGATTCTCGAACAGATCGAAGATCTGGATAAATTACCACCCATGCCTGGATTGGCTGCTCAGATTTTAAGGATTAAGAATAATCCCTATGCGACAAGTGCCGAACTGGTTTCAGTTGTTGAACAGGATCCATCGCTGGCTGCACAGCTAATTCGTTATGCAAACTCTGCCTTCTATGGTGTTAGAACTGAGGTGGTCGATCTAGAGCGGGCCGTTGTACAGGTGCTGGGATTCGATTTTGTACTCGATCTCGCTTTTGGACTGGCCCTTGGACAGTCTCTGCAAATTGAGAGAAAGGGGCCGTTAGGCCTTCAGGCCTATTGGCGACATGCGCTTGCTACCGCATCAGTTGTGCAGGGTTTAATTGACACAATGGAATATAGCAGTCGTCCATCTAGTTCGATGGGCTATCTCTCTGGTCTACTGCATAATATAGGTCTGCTGCTTCTTGGACATCTGTTTCCGGAACAGTATGAACTGCTTAACCAGACCGTATCAGATAATCCTGACCGCAACCTGCTGGAGATCGAACAGGAGCTGCTTGGTGTGACCCATATTGAATTAGGCGAGAAGTTGATGAAGGCCTGGGAGATGCCAAGTGAAATTATCGATGTGGCGGCCCATCATCATGAACAGAACTATCGCAGTGAGAGCGGGATTCGATTTGCCAATCTGGTTTATGTGGCAGACCAGGCACTGCATCAATATGAGTTGAACAGTCAGATGGCAATCGATATGCCTGAAGCTCTTTTAGAGTATGTTGGTATCAGTAGTGATAATCTACAGGCGATAGTTCATGATGTGATGTATGACAAGGATTCGATTCATGAGATGGCCCGTAAAATGGTGGCCTAACCGACACATCCTCTTGCTGTAGCTGTACCATTCTGGCAAAGTCTTCTCTATTAATCTAGAGGAGACTTTAATGGTCAATGTGAGTGGTCACCTTCGAAAAATGAAGAGTGATTTGAGTGACCCGGTAAACTATACCTTGTTGCTTGATGAGACCGAGATTCCGCTAAATAACTATATTGGTAGGGAGGTCAGCTTTCACTTTAGTGGAGAGATTCACTGTCAGGCGTGTGGTAGAAAAACTAAAAAGAGTTATAGCCAGGGTTTCTGCTATCCCTGTTCTCAAAAGTTGGCTCAGTGTGATCTATGCATTATGCGCCCCGAGACCTGCCACTATGATAATGGCACATGTCGTGAGCCCCAGTGGGGATTAGAACACTGTTTTCAGCCCCATATTGTCTATCTGTCCAATACTTCGGGTCTCAAAGTTGGAATTACCCGTCAAGAGCAGGTGCCTACCCGCTGGATTGATCAAGGGGCTACTCAGGCGATTCCAATGATCTCTGTAACCTCACGTATCCACTCGGGTCTATTGGAGGTTTTATTTAAAGAATATGTTGCAGATCGAACCGATTGGCGCAAGATGCTCAAAGGAGAAAACAGTCAAATTGATCTGAGAGCTGAAAGGACTCGGTTACTTGCAGGCTGTGCTGATGGAATCAACAAACTTGGGGAACAGTTTGGTGCCGACAGTTACCAGTTACTTGATAGCGAGGTGGTTAACATCGGTTATCCAGTCAACTACTATCCAGAGAAAGTAAAGTCACATAACTTTGATAAGAGCTCTAATATAGGGGGACTGCTTCAAGGAATAAAAGGGCAGTACCTCATTTTCGACAGTGGCGTGATCAATATACGTAAATTTGGAGGATATCTGGTTTCACTCTCAGTGCCTGATTAAAGCTTGCTACTGCAATAGAGTCGCTCCATTAAATGATCTGATATATGGCAAATTGTTCAATCAGGTTGGCGATATTGAAGATTCAAAAGTGGATGAAAGTGGTGAGGAGAATAGGGCAAAAGTGATTAGGATTATTAAGCAGGAACTACCCATGATGATTGATGGAATTGATATGACTAGAGCGCTACAAAATGTCGGGGGAGATTCTGAACTGTTGCGCAACGTTTTAATTAAGTTCTACGAAACACATTTGAATGATATGGAAACTATCAGAAAGAGTTATGCCGAGGGTGATATGGAGGTTACTCATCGCATTGCTCATACACTGAAGGGTATTTCTGCCACATTGGGGGCCAGTAATTTACTGGCTAGTTCCGAGGCTCTGGATAGTCATATCAAAGCGCAGCAGTTGGAGATGCTTCCAGAGCTAATCAATGGTGTTGATGGGGCGTTGATTCCTATTTTGGAAAGCATCAAGCTGAAATTGATTGAAGCTGATGATTAGCTGTCAATTAATAATATTGAAAACATAAGCTCATTAGTAGTAAGCAATTTCTGTGTTAGATATTTATAATCCTCCGGTTAACAATGGTCTCGATATTATCTACCAAGACGACGCAATACTGGTGTTGAATAAACCGAGTGGGCTCCTCTCTGTTCCTGGCAGGGGTGAAGAGAAGAGGGATAGTTTAGCGACCCGTGTACAGGCAGAGTATGCAGATGCTCTCATTGTTCACCGACTCGATATGTCTACCTCCGGCTTGATGGTCATGGCTAGAAACAAACAGGTACATCGCCAAATGAGTCTTCTGTTTCAGGAGAAACAGGTTTATAAAAAATATATTGCGGTTGCTGATGGAATTATTGAAACCCCACTGGGTGAGATCGATCTGCCATTATTGACTGACTGGCCCAATCGCCCCAAACAAAAGGTAGATTATGAGTTGGGTAAACCATCTCTGACTCGCTTCAGGGTGCTGGAGAAGAACAGCTCTGCGCAGTGGACCAGAGTTGAATTGGAACCTGAGACAGGGCGCACCCATCAGTTACGTGTCCATCTGCTCTCCATCGGTCATCCCATCCTGGGTGATATGCTTTATGGTAATGAGAACGTGATAAAAAAATCGAAGCGTCTACTTTTACATGCTGCGCTACTTTCATTTATTCATCCTCTGACCAAAGAGCAGATGATGTTTGAAAGTGACATCCCTTTTTAGAGAGGCTCTTCTCAAAGATTCTTGAGAGCTTCTTGATAGTGCTTCTATCCATCAAAAACCTACCTGTCAGGGATAAAACGCTAGTATCAACTATGCACGGCACAAAATATAATAGGCAAATATAAACAGGCAAACTTCAAGAGGAGACTGAGAATGAAGATCATGGTGGAACATCAACCAGAGGATTCGAGACTAAATGCTCTGGCAGTCAAATCATGGCCCATCTGGGAGAAGGAGGTGTCTGAGTTTCCCTGGCACTACGATGAACAGGAGATCTGCTATCTGCTTGA
>JAPHSO010000199.1 GCA_026193675.1 Gammaproteobacteria bacterium
AGTGAGAACAACGGGGTTAACGATACACAAGAGCCTTAAACTGCTATGCGGGGGTCGGAGTCAAATTGGTTACTTTGAGAGATTAAAGCTGTAATGGCCTCTTCAATTTGACTCCGACCCCTTGGTCGTCATCGAAATGGACAGTGCTTTTCTGTCAAAGACAAACGATGAAGCTGAAATCAGCTTGCACTATCACCGGGGCTTTTTAGAAATCCATCATTGATCATCAGTTCAGTCGCCTTTTTTGGATCCTGCTCGTCCATTGGAATGCGCAGGTAGTAGGGCAGTATTGATGGGCGTAGTGTGAGTTCGACCACATCAGTTTCAGTCAGGCGTGTAATTACAGATTCAATTGTCTCGACCAGATTGTCGGGCGCACCGTTGGGGTATTGGCTGGCCATATACTGGATTAACTGGGCGATGGTATGTTGCCCATCAGCCAGAGAGACAACGGTTCCCATCCATGGATCAAGTGGGGTGATGGTGTTGTTCTCATGCACATCAACGATCGATATTTCATTTTCTTCTATCTTATAGACGGTGTTGCGTTTGAAGTAGTGAGCGTGATCCACAGATGAACTCCCGTTGTTTGGTTAATTAAACGTATGGAGTTGATTATAGGGGAGGGCTTTTCTTGCAGGCTATTCCTCGGAAGTAGTACAAGAAAAAGGTTGTTTTTTGGCCCTATTGCTATATCTTTCGCCGCGAGAGTTGACCAGACAGTCGCTCCACCTTTGGGTGGGGAGGAAAGTCCGGGCTCCACAGGGCAGGGTGCCAGGTAACGCCTGGGCGGCGCAAGTCGACGGCAAGTGCAGCAGAAAATATACCGCCTAAGTCTCGTAAGAGAACGGTAAGGTTGAAATGGTGCGGTAAGAGCGCACCGTGCCTCTGGTAACAGAGGTAGCGAGGTAAACCCCACTCGGAGCAAGACCAAATAGGAGGACAACGTGCGGCCCGCATAGTTCTCGGGTAGGTTGCTTGAGGTCGATGGCGACATCGATCCCAGATGAATGACTGTCCACGACAGAACCCGGCTTATCGGTCGACTCTCACCTAATTGCAAACCTCTAGCAGACTCTCAGATGGATTTAGATCCATTTGAGTCATGCTGCCGGGTCAAATAGCCCAAAAAGTGGTCAATTTGGGTCGGTTTCCCACCTGTTCCTCTCTTCACACTTAATGTTTTACTTTAACTTCAATCGCCAATCCGATGATTAAATTCGGGTTGTTCTGTGTAGTTTCTCCCACCTCTCGGAAATGGCGCTAAGTTATTGTCTTGTAAGAAAGAATTCCTATTCTGAAGCGTCAATTATCTTGACAAAAAGCGCTTTCCTTCACTATAGTGCATAAATGTGGGTAATAGTGGATCAAAGTGGATCCAAACTAATTAAACGGATTTACATAAAAGGGGGCTGCCTTGTTTAGGGGTGTTGCAGAGTTAAGTTTAGATTCGAAAGGGCGAATTGCGGTGCCTACGCGCTACCGTGAGCAGCTCGTCGGTCGGTGTGGAGGTCAGTTGATCATCACCATCGATACGGCCGAGTCTTGCCTGGCGATCTACCCCCTACCCGAATGGGAAGAGCTGCAACCCAAGCTCGATCGCCTCTCCAGCATCAATCCAATGACCGCCCGAGTGAAACGACAGTTGATGGGTAACGCCACCGATGTCGATATGGATGGCAATGGTCGTCTGCTGATCCCCACCAAGCTACGCAAACATGCCGGCCTCAAGAAAAAGGTGGTGCTGATCGGTCAGGGCAAGAAGTTCGAACTCTGGGATGAGGAGACCTGGGATGAGCGCAATGAGCGCTGGCAGGAAGAGGCGGTGCTCGATAGCGACAGTTTGCCGGCCGAGTTGGGGACGCTCGACATATGAGCGGATTTGAGCATCAGCCCGTTCTGCTCCACGAAGCGATTGATGCCCTCTCCATAAAACCCTCCGGCATCTATCTTGACGGAACCTTTGGGCGTGGCGGTCACAGCAGCGCCATCATCGAAAAGCTCAATGAGCAGGGACATCTACTGGCGGTCGATCGTGATCCCGAAGCTGTCGCAACGGCAATAGAGCGTTTTGGGGATGATTCCCGTTTTACCATCGTGCGAGCCAATTTCACCGAGCTTCACCATGAGTGTGAAAAGCGGGGATGGCTCGGTAAGGTCGATGGTGTGCTGCTGGATCTGGGTGTCTCATCGCCACAACTCGATGATAGTGAGCGCGGTTTCAGCATGCGCGAGAACGGTCCGCTCGATATGCGGATGGATCCAGATTCGGGGATCAGTGCTGCAGAGTGGCTGGCAAAGGCCAAGGTCAGCGAGATTGCTTCGGTTTTGAAAAAATATGGTGAAGAGCGTTTTGCCAAGCGGATCGCCGGCGCCATTGTTGCCTATCGCGATGAGCACGGCCCCTTCAGCGACACCGCATCCCTGTCGAAGGTGATCTCTGAGGCCAATCCTAAATGGGAGCGTGAGCGCCATCCCGCCACCCGTTCATTTCAGGCGATACGCATCGAGATCAATGCCGAACTCAAGGCGATTGAAATGTTCCTGGAGAGTGCGCTTGAACTGCTCGCACCGGGTGGTCGACTGGTGATTATCAGCTTCCACTCCCTTGAGGATCGTCGCATCAAGCGCTTTATGCGAGACCTGGCGCGGGGTGATGACTTCCCACCCGATCTGCCGATAACTGCCGATCAGATCAATCCAGATCTTAAATTGATCGGTAAAGCGATACGCGCTTCTAAAGAGGAGCTGGAGCGCAATCCGCGTGCTCGTAGCGCCACCATGCGTGTGGCCGAACGTACCATGGCGAAGGTCGCATAAGGGGTGCGCTGGATGATATTTACTCTCGCCATCACCACCTTCGTTAGCGCACTTGGGGTGATCTATAGCAAGCATCAATCGCGTAAGCGCTTTGTGGAGCTTACCCAACTGGAGCAGCGTC